>CAKPZX010000047.1 GCA_934215455.1 uncultured Streptococcus sp. | reverse complement strand
TTAGGCCAAGCCCTTGCAGCTGTTCATAAAGCTGGGGAATGTATGGTCGTATCTATCTGGGAACGTGAAGCCAGCATCAATCCAAATGAATTCGCTATCCAAGAAAAATCTCTCAAAGGAATTATTGCCTATCGTCACATCTTCCCTAAAGTATTGGAATTGATGGAACAAGGCTACTTCTCTGCTGAGAAATTGGTTACTAAGAAAATCAAATTGGAAAATATCGTTGAAGAAGGATTTGTTGAATTGACACAAGATAAATCTCAAATCAAGATCTTGGTTCAACCTGAATAAGCGAATAAATTTATATGAAATATATGAGGCTGAAACGTTTCGTTTCGGCCTTTTATGATACAATAAAAGTAAGGAATAGATTTGTTGGGAGGGGACTATGTCAAAGACGATGAAAGGGACGCTCATGACCTTGATTGCTGGGATCGCTTGGGGCTTGTCAGGAGCCTGTGGCCAGTACCTGATGGCTCATGGATTTACAGCAATCGGTTTGACAACGATTCGTTTAGTGTTTTCAGGAGCTGTACTACTGCTTCTTGCATATCTAGCGGACCAGGAAAAAGTAAAGGCCTTTCTAACAGACCGCTCGTCCTACCTTTCCTTGTTCTTATTTGCTTTTTTGGGTTTATTAATGACCCAATTGACTTATTTAGAAGCGATTGATGCGACTAATGCAGGTACTGCAACTGTTTTGCAATATCTCTGTCCTATTGGAGTTTTGGCCTATTCTTGTGTTAAGGACCGAGTAGCTCCGACAGTATCTGAAATCTTTTCGATGATCTTAGCCATCGCAGGGACCTTTCTCATTGCAACCCATGGTCAACTCAATCAATTGGCAATCACTCCTAAAGGGCTAGCTTGGGGACTTGTTTCTGCCTTTGCCTATGCCCTCTACATCATTCTGCCTATTCAGTTAATTCAAAAATGGGGTAGTATGTTGGTGATTGGTATCGGTATGCTCATTCCAGGACTTGTGATGATTCCCTTCACAGGAAGAAGACTTTTTCATGGCCAATATAGCATGGATAATCTAATGGGCTTAGTTGGCTTAGTGGTGATTGGGACCATATTTGCCTATACGGTCTTTTTGAAAGGGACAACTCTGATTGGACCGGTCAAAGGTAGCCTTCTTGCAGCTATTGAGCCTATTTCAGCTGTATTCTTTGCCTTTGCCATTATGAATGAACATTTCTTTGCCATTGATTTTATAGGAATGGCTATGATCCTCTTTGCGGTCCTCTTGATTTCCCTTAAGGATCTCATGATTCAAAAAGAAAAAGGAATCTTGTAAAACCAAGATCAATTATTTTTCAGTTAAAAGGTTGAGACGAAAGTCTTGGCCTTTTTGTAAACCTCGCCCTTTGAGGGAAGAGTTATCACTATATAGCGTATACATAGCTAGAAAAAGATGTTAAAATAGAACAAAACTTTTTTAAGGAGATGAGGATGAAAAAGATTTTTAAATGGACCCTATTTGCTGTAGCGACCTTGAGTTTAGCGGCTTGTGGAACCAGTGCTCAAAAGACAAATTCGCAGCAAGCAAAGACAGAAAAAGCAGCGAAAAGCTCTGCATCTGACGGTCAAGTCGAGGTGAGTTTAAAAGGAGGGCAATACATCAAACCACCTGTCCTCAACGACTCAGAAGACGGCACTTATTTGGCCCTTCAATTAGAATTTAAAAATGTTGCCAAAGAATCTATCAACGTGTCAGATTCAGATATCACCATTTACGATGCGGATAATAACAAGGTCAAATTGCAGTCAGGAATTTATGACCACAGTGAAGCCTTCCAATTGCTCAAGAGTGATCAGTTGGCCCAGGATAAAAAATTAACCGGCTATATCGTTTTTCCAGTCGAAAAAGGCAAGAAGTACGAAGTGCAGTATGAGCGAAAAACCTATAGCTCTGATAAAAAATCCAAGCCTTTAAAATTTGCGGTGGATTCTTCTCAGTATGAGGATAAGGTGGAAGCTTCCACTATTCTAGCAGATGAATACATCAATCAAGTTTACTTCAGTGGCCAACGAAAGGTCAAAAAGGATGACGCTTTTGTTTTGGGAACTGATTTGAAAAAGGAAGCCAGTGATTTCCGTGCGAAATTTGCGGCTGACTTTACTCGTAAACTACATGATTACCAATTCTCTGAAGAAGAAGTGAACCAGTTTATCGATGCTTATGAAAAGGAAAATGCTAAGCGCGCGAAATTAACCTATAAGGTCAACCAATACTTCCCAGACAAGGTAGTCATTAGCCTGAATCCTGAGACAGTCAGCATGGAAAAGACGATTTTAAACCACATGCAGACCTTCTATCAAGAACATCGAAAAGACTATCCAGGTATCATCGAGGCAAATCAGGCTCAAAACAAAGCCTATAGAGAGGAAATGATGGCTTCTCTTGCAGATCGTCCCTTGACGACGCCGGATCGATACGACTACCAGTTGACCTTTGTTAAGAAAGATGGCAAATGGGAAGTAGAAAAAGCCTATAATAGTGATAGCTTTATGGAAAAATTCGAGGGAAATCTTTCTTAATGATGAAGTTGGCACTCCTAGGACATGAATCTAGGAGTGTTTTTATCTATAGTTTGAAACTATATCAAAACCCAAGAAACAGGAATTAGACGGAAACACCTATTAGTGATAAAATAATTTTAAGTTTGAAAGGAGATGAAGGCTTGTGTCTTTTTCTTATGAAGAGTTAGCAGAGATTCGCCACTATATCCACCAACACCCAGAATTGTCTGGTCAAGAATACCAGACAACCGCCTTTCTAAAAGAGCGTTTAAAAGAGTTGGGGATTCGTATTTTAGAGAGTGGATTAAAAACTGGTCTGATTGCAGAAATTGGGTCCGGCCAACCGGTGGTGGCACTTCGAGCAGATATCGATGCCCTTCCAATTTTGGAACAAACGAATCTGCCCTACCAAAGTCAGAATCCAGGCGTCATGCATGCCTGTGGCCATGATTTTCATCAAACCAGTCTTCTGGGAGCAGCAGCCCTTCTCAAGGAAAAAGAAGCCCAGCTTGAAGGAACCGTACGCTTGATCTTTCAGCCAGCAGAAGAAATCTCAGAAGGTGCTTCTGATGTTTTGGTAACAGGACTGTTGGAGGATGTTCAAGGAATTATTGGTTTTCACAATATTCCCCAGCTAAAAGCAGGGCAACTTGCTTTGAATGCTGGAGCTATGATGGCAGGGGTTGAGAAATTCAAGGTTACCGTGACAGGGGTTAGTAGTCATGCTGCAAGACCGGATTTAGGAGTTGACACTGTAACGGCCGTCACAACCATGGTTCAGAATGTACAATTATTAATTTCACGGACCGTTTCTCCCTTTGAAACAGCTGTTTTGTCCATTACGCACCTGGATGTAGGCTCAACCTGGAATGTACTCCCTAAATCAGGTTATTTTGAAGGAACCATTCGCTCCTTTAATCCGAGTGTGCAAAGAGACTTGAAGGCACATTTTATTTCCATCATTCGACACATTGCAGAAAGTCTGGAAGTGGATGTGGCTTTTGAGTGGGGTGTGACCCCGCCCGTTACCTTTAACGATGAAGAATTGACGCAGGTGGTTTGGGAAGCTTCACAAGGCTTGGCTGAAGTGATTCCAGCAAATCCTTCTACTGCTGGAGAAGACTTCGCCTTTTACCAAGAGAGAATTCCTGGAGTCTTTGCCTTTATCGGTTCAAATGGAGAGCCGGATGCGCCAGACCTTCATCATGATCACATGACCATCGATGATGCAGCCTTTGAGGTGTCGGTTCCCTATTATGTTGAAAATGCGCAAGCTTTATTGCGGTATTTTAAGGCCAAAGAAGTGTGATAAAGAAAAACTATCACCTCCATAAAAAATATATATTAGGCAAGTGAATGCTTTTTTGATAAAATTAAAAAATACTTTTAAAATGGCGTTTTATGTGCCTGAAACTAATAAGGAGATCCTATGAATCTAAAAAAAGTGATTAAGTATTCTGCTTTAGGATTAGTTGCAGTCCTTGCAACCAGTGCTTTAGTAGCATGTTCATCTGGTAAATCAGCCAGTGGGAAGAAAACCATTGAAGTTGGGACTGTTGGAACAACCAAACCATTCTCTTACGAAGAAAAAGACGGCAAGCTAACCGGTTATGAAATCGAAGTTTTGCGTGAAATCTTCAAAGGTTCAGACAAATATGAAGTAAACTTTAACAAAACAGAGTGGTCTTCAGTCTTTGCTGGCTTAGATAGTGACCGTTTCCAAATCGGTGCCAACAACATTAGCTACTCAAAAGAGCGGGAAGAAAAATACCTCTATCCAAATCCATATGCTCGTAATCCATTAGTATTGGTCGTACCAAAAGATTCTTCTATTAAATCTTTGGATGACATTGGTGGCAAGAAAACAGAAGTTGTTCAAGGAACATCTACTGCTAAACAATTAGAAGATTACAATAAAAAACATTCAGATAATCCAACTGACTTGCAATACACAGATGGAACCATTCAAACTATCATGGCTAATCTAGCGGATGGTCGTACAGATTACAAGATCTTCGAACGGATCTCAGTAGATACTATCATTCGTGATCAAGGCTATGACAACTTGAAGGTTATCGAGCTTCCAAGCGACCAACAACCTTATGTGTATCCAATTATTGCAAAAGAAGATAAAGACCTTCAAAAATTTGTCAACAAACGTATCAAGGAACTCTATGACAATGGAACCCTTGAAAAACTGTCTAAAAAATACTTTGGTGGAGTTTATCTACCAGAAGCAAAAGATATTAAAGAATAATATTTAATTAAAGGAGACTTCAAAATGAAATTGAAAAAAATTCTTGGTTTAACAGCTCTTGCAGCTATTGCAACATTTGCTCTTGCAGCATGTGGTTCTTCAAAATCATCTAGCAAAGATGGTGAAACAACTGTAAAAGTGGGTGTTATGACTTTGAGCGACACTGAAAAAGCTCGTTGGGATCAAGTTCAAAAGAACTTGGATGACGCTAAAACAGGGATCAAATTGGAATTCACTCAATTTACAGATTACTCACAACCAAACGTGGCTGTAAAAGATGGTAGCGTGGATATCAATGCTTTCCAACACTACAACTTCCTTGATAACTGGAACTCTAAAAACGACAATGCCCTTGTTGCAGTAGCAGATACTTACATCGCTCCAATCCGTCTTTATTCTGGTACAGAAAACGGTAAAAACAAATACACTTCAATTAAAGAAATTCCTAAAGGTGGAACAATCGCTGTACCAAATGACCCAACAAATGAAAGCCGTGCTTTGTATGTCTTGCAATCAGCTGGTTTGATTAAATTGGATACTAAGGATGGACAATTGGCAAACGTGTCAAACATCAAAGAAAATCCAAAAGATTTGAAGATTTCTGAATTGGATGCTTCACAAACACCATCTGCTCTTCCATCAGTAGATGCTGCAGTCATCAACAATACCTTCGTTCGTGAAGCAGGCGTTGATTTCAAAAAAGCTATCTATGTTGAAAAGAAAGACAACAACTCAAAACAATGGTACAACGTGATCGCTGCTAAGAAAGATTGGGAAAAATCTGATAAAGCAAAAGCAATCAAAGAAATCATCAAAGCCTATCACAAAGACAATGTGAAGAAAGTGATCGAAGAATCTTCAGAAGGAATGGACCAACCAGTCTTCTAAGATTTGATCTCAAGTGTATGAAGGAGGTGGAGAAGCAATTCTCTACCTCTTATCGTGTATTAGGAGGAATGCATGCCTTTTGCAACAGAAGCGGAACAAATCCGTAAATTTGAAAATGATGAGGTCGCACAACATTATTTTGAAGTGTTGCGAACCTTGATTTCAAAAAAATCCATCTTTGCCCAACAAGTTGGTCTCAAGGAAGTAGCTAACTATTTGGGGGAAATTTTTACAGCTGCAGGAGCCAAAGTCGAAGTGGATGATAGCTATACAGCCCCTTTTGTGATTGCCAAATTTTTCTCGCCAAATCCTGAAGCCAAAACTATCATTTTTTATAACCACTATGATACGGTACCAGCTGATGGAGACCAACCTTGGACGGGAGACCCCTTCACCTTATCGGTCCATTATGGAACCATGTACGGTCGAGGGGTTGATGATGACAAGGGGCATATCACGGCTCGTCTCACAGCTCTTCGAAAATACATTCGTGAAAGTGGCGATTTGCCAGTGAATATCACCTTTATCATTGAAGGGGCAGAGGAGTCTGCATCGACGGACTTGGATAAATACTTGGCCAAACACAAGAAACACTTGCGTGGGGCAGACCTCTTAGTCTGGGAACAAGGTACCCGAAATAATCAGGGTCAGTTGGAAATTTCCGGTGGTAGCAAAGGGATCGTCACCTTTGATATGGTGGTGAAGAGTGCGGAAGTGGATATTCATTCCAGCTATGGTGGTGTAGTGGACTCTGCTTCTTGGTATTTGTTAAATGCCATCGCCAGTCTTCGTGACAAAGAAGGCCGAATCTTGGTGGATGGGATTTACGATCAGATCCAAAAACCCAATGAACGCGAGCTAGCTTTGATCGAGCAATATGCCAACAAAGGGCCAGAAGATGTTGCGGAAACCTATGGTCTAACCCTCCCAATCTTGAAGGAAGATCGAAAAGAATTCCTGCGCCGTTTCTATTTTGAACCAGCCCTGAATATTGAAGGTTTTGGCTCTGGTTACCAAGGACAAGGTGTTAAAACGATTCTTCCGGCAGAGGCACGTGCCAAGATGGAGGTGCGTTTGGTTCCTGGACTGGATCCCAAGGATGTCTTAGAAAAGATCAAGCAGCAATTGAGGAAAAATGGCTATGATCAGGTCGAATTGGTCTATACTCTCGGTGAAATGAGTTACCGAAGTGATATGAGTGCCCCATCGATTTTAAATGTCATTCGGCTGGCCAAAGACTTCTATAGAGAAGGAGTTTCTGTTCTTCCAACAACAGCGGGAACAGGGCCCATGCATACGGTATTTGAGGCTTTGCAGGTACCGATGGCAGCCTTTGGAATTGGCAATGCCAATAGCCGTGATCATGGGGGCGACGAAAATGTGAAAATCGCCGATTATTACACCCATATTGAATTGATAAAGGAGTTAATAGCAAGTTATGAGTAAAGCAATGATTCAGCTGGACCACATTGATGTGACCTTCCAGCAAAAAAAACGTCAGATCCAAGCCGTCAAAGATGTGACCATTCATATTAATGAAGGCGATATCTATGGGATTGTAGGGTATTCCGGAGCCGGGAAATCGACCTTGGTTCGGGTGATCAATCTCTTGCAAGTGCCTAGCGCTGGAACCATTACTGTGGATGGAGATGTGATTTATCAAGATCAGGTGACCCTAAAACCGGCTGCCCTTCGGGAGAAACGTCGGGATATCGGAATGATCTTCCAACACTTCAACCTGATGGCTCAAATGACTGTCGCAGAAAATGTGGCCTTTGCTCTTAAACATTCTAAATTGAACAAAGAACAAAAGAATGAGAAAGTGGCGAAATTGTTGGAATTGGTTGGTCTATCTGACCGTGCAGAGAATTACCCAGCCCAATTGTCTGGTGGACAAAAGCAGCGGGTAGCGATTGCGCGTGCCCTTGCCAATGATCCAAAGATTTTGATCTCAGATGAGTCAACTTCAGCCTTGGATCCAAAGACGACCAAACAAATTCTAGCTTTGTTGCAAGAATTGAACAAGAAACTTGGTTTAACCATTGTCTTGATCACCCATGAGATGCAAATTGTTAAAGATATTGCCAACCGGGTAGCTGTCATGCAAAATGGTGAACTGATCGAAGAGGGTTCTGTGCTAGATATTTTCTCGAATCCAAAAAATGCTTTGACGCAAGACTTCATTACCGTTGCAACAGGAATTGATGAAGCTATGGTCAAAATCAACCAACAAGCGATTGTGAAGAACTTGCCGGATGATTCGATGTTAGCGCATCTCAAATATGCGGGTTCTGTAACAGATACAGCGATTATCAATGATATTTACAAGCAGTACCAAGTATCTGCCAACATTTTATTTGGGAACATCGAGATCCTTGATAACACGCCTGTTGGAGAATTGGTGGTCATCTTATCAGGTGAAAATCAAAATCTGGAAACGGCCAAAGCTGAGTTAGAAAATGCAGGAGTTTCCGTGACTATTGTGAAAGATGGGAGAAAAGCATGATCCAGTTAATTCAAACATATTTACCAAATGTCTATAAATTAGGGTGGTCTGGCCAGTATGGATGGGGAACCGCTATTTACTTGACTCTTTACATGACCGTTATTTCCTTCATTATTGGTGGATTTTTAGGTTTGGTGACAGGACTTTTGTTAGTCTTGACCCGTCCAGGTGGTGTCATCGAAAATAGAATCGTTTTCCAAATTTTGGATAAGATTACTTCCTTATTCCGCGCCATTCCTTTCATTATCTTGTTGGCCTTTATTAATCCTTTGACCTACTTGCTCTTGAAAAATACCATCGGTCCTACAGCAGCCCTTGTTCCGCTGTCTTTGGCTGTCTTTCCATTCTTCGCCCGCCAAGTCCAAGTGGTCTTATCCGAATTGGATGGAGGCGTGATTGAAGCAGCACAAGCAAGTGGGGCAACCTTCTGGGATATTGTTGGTGTCTACCTTCGTGAAGGGCTTCCTGATTTGATCCGTGTAACAACAGTGACCATCATTTCCTTGATCGGAGAAACCGCCATGGCGGGTGCCGTTGGTGCTGGAGGATTAGGAACCTTGGCCATCAACTACGGGAAAAACATGTTTAACAATGATGTCATCTTTGTGGCGACCTTATTGATCCTGATTCTGATCGTTCTGGTCCAATTTATCGGGGACTTCCTTTCGAAGAAAATTAGCCACCGTTAGGATCAGTATCCAATGAATAGAATAAATGTGAAACAAATAAAACAAGTTGGAGCCTTCATTTTCCTCTATTTTCTTGCGATTGGACTGGGGGTCTTAGTTGGAAATTTGGTTGATCATCAAGGGAATATGTTTTATGCTCCTGCCTTTTCAGCCTTATTTGGCGGGACGATCTACCGCTATTATCTAGAAAAAATAAAAGGAGTTGGATCTATCTTTATAGTTGGCTGCGTGATCGGATCCTTCTTCCTCTTTTCACGTCACGGCGCAGGGGCCTTTATTCCAGCCTTGATCGCCGGAAGTTTTGCGGAGATGGTCGCCTCAAGTGGTCGTTTTCGTTCGAATTTACGAAATGCCTTGTCTTTTGTCATTTTTGCCTTTGCGACGACAGGGCCCATTCTTATGATGTGGTTCTATCCAGCCAGTTACCGCATGTCTTTACTGGATCGTGGTAAATCGATAGACTATGTCAATCGGGTGATGGTATCACCAGATCTAGCGACCATCACTTGGTTTGTCCTCACGGTCATACTGGGTGCTGGATTAGGATGGGGACTATCATATATCCTACAGCCATTATTGGCCAAAAAAGGAGATAAAGATGCACAATAATTTACTAGTTCTTCAGTCAGACTTTGGTTTGGTGGATGGAGCAGTATCAGCTATGATTGGGGTTGCTTTAGAAGAATCACCAACCCTTAAAATTCACCACTTAACTCATGATATTACCCCCTACAATATCTTTGAAGGGAGTTACCGTCTCTTTCAGACAGTAGATTACTGGCCAGAAGGGACAACCTTTGTTTCGGTGGTTGATCCTGGTGTCGGTTCCAAACGAAAGAGTGTCGTAGCTAAAACGGCTAAAAATCAATACATTGTCACTCCGGATAATGGAACTCTCTCTTTTATCAAGAAACATGTAGGGATTGTTGCTATCCGTGAGATTTCAGAGGTGAAGAATCGTCGAGCCAATACAGAGTTTTCTTATACCTTCCATGGGCGTGATGTCTACGCCTATACAGGAGCTAAGTTGGCCAGTGGCCATATTAGTTTTGAAGACGTCGGACCAGAACTCAGTGTCGAACATATTGTGGAAATCCCAGTGGTTGAGACAGTTCTTGAGGACAATCTTGTTAAAGGTGCAGTTGACATCCTAGATGTACGCTTTGGTTCTCTTTGGACTTCCATTACTCGGGAAGAGTTCAATCATTTGGCACCCGAATTTGGGGAACGTTTTGAAGTGACCATCTATAACAATGACATGCTGGTTTACCAAAACCAAGTAACCTACGGTAAGTCTTTCGCCGACGTGCGAATTGGACAGCCAATACTTTATATCAATTCCCTTTACCGTGTTGGTCTTGCCATCAACCAGGGATCCTTTGCCAAGGCCTATAATGTAGGAGTTGGGGCTTCTTGGCATATCGAGATTAGAAAAATGGAAAATTAATAGGAGATATCACAATGAAACAGAAATCATTATTTTCAATTAAAGATGTTGTAGCTATTGGGGTTGGAGCAGCCCTCTTTGTCGTAATTGCTATGTTGCAAATCCCTGCACCTGCACCGAATACGAGCATTCAGTTGCAATATGCCCTTCAAGCTCTCTTTAGTGTAGTCTTTGGCCCGATTGTCGGCTTCTTAATCGGCTTGATTGGTCATGCCATTAAGGATGCTATGTCAGGTGGTCTTTGGTGGACTTGGATCATTTCAAGTGGTTTGTTTGGACTCTTTGTTGGGTTCTTCCGCAAACAAATTGGTGAATTTAAAGGTGAAGTTACAAAGAAAGAATTAATTGTCTTTAACATCGTTCAAATCGTATCCAACCTTGTGATCTGGGGCTTGATTGCTCCGGTTGGAGATGTCTTGATCTACAAGGAAAGTGCCAATAAAGTCTTCCTACAAGGTGTTGTTGCCGGTTCATTTAATGCTTTAACAGTAGCTGTTGCAGGTTCTCTTCTCTTAATTGCTTATGCACGGACTCAAACAAAAGATGGAAGTTTGACCAAAGATTAAATGTACAGAAGA
>CAKPZX010000046.1 GCA_934215455.1 uncultured Streptococcus sp. | reverse complement strand
AAATTATACAAGATTCCAGATCTTACTTTTGTGAAAGACGAATCCATCGAATACGGGAATAAGATCGATGAGATGTTACGCAATTTGAACAAAGACTAGAGAGGTTGGAAATTTTCCACGCTCAGATTGAAAGACAAAGTCTTCTTAGAAACTTTCCTTAGGTGAGTACGGACGTCAGCGAACTTCTACGAAGTTCCATGACTAATTATTGAGCCTAAGGTCTCAATAATTCCGAGTACCTGAAACTATTAAGTTTCAGGTACTTTTCTCACGACGAAAAGTTTCAGTAGATGATTGAATCACTCTAACGAGTAACATTTCTTTTTATAGAATTTATTAGATTTATAAAAAAGAATAGTTTGTCTACAGTCTCGGGTTGGAAATTTCCAACCTCTTTTTTGGCTCTTAAAATGAGGAAAATAAAACAGAAAGAAAAAAACGGTTTCAAAAAATAATAGAAATTTACAGAAATCTCTTGTGTGATTGGAAATTATCCTTTACAATAGGAGAGGAGTTTTATTTCTGATCTCATATTTGGAGGAATGATCATGTCCATTAACTGGCAGGAAATTTTGTTTAACTTTTTGGGAGGGTTGGGTCTCTTTCTCTATAGTATTAAAACCATGGGAGAAGGACTGCAACAAGCTGCAGGTGACCGTCTTCGCTACTATATTGATAAATATACCAGCAATCCCTTCCTTGGAGTCTTAGTAGGGATTGTTGTGACAGCCCTTATTCAGTCTAGTACTGGGGTAACGGTGATTACCGTTGGTCTGGTCAGTGCGGGTCTCTTGACCTTGCGTCAAGCCATTGGGATCATCATGGGGGCTAATATCGGGACCACGGTCACCTCATTCATTATTGGGTTTAAACTGGGGACTTATGCCCTTCCAATTATGTTTCTTGGAACGGTCTTACTTTTCTTTACCAAGAATCGAATGGCCAATAATATTGGTCGCATTCTCTTTGGGGTTGGAGGAATTTTCTACGCTTTAAACCTGATTAGTGCGGGAATGAGTCCTTTGAAAGATTTGCCAGAATTTAGTCAGTACATGATCACTCTTGGAAAAAATCCAATTCTGGGTGTTTTAGCAGGAGCCATCATCACCGTTTTGATTCAAGCTTCCTCAGCTACCATTGGGATTCTACAAGGTTTGTATTCAGGTGGTTTCCTAGATCTTCGCGGTTCTTTACCTATTCTTTTTGGGGACAACATCGGAACAACCTTGACAGTTATTATTGCAGCGATGGGGGCCAATGTTTCTGCTAAGCGTGTTGCAGCAACCCACGTGCTCTTTAACTTGATCGGTACAATCCTTTGTCTTATCTTGTTAACACCTTTTACAGCCATGATTGAATACTTCCAAGGACTCTTGCACTTGTCACCAGAAATGACCATTGCTTTTTCTCACGGAGCTTTTAACGTGACCAATACCATCATTCAATTCCCATTCATTGGAGCTTTGGCATACTTTGTAACCAAGCTGATTCCTGGTGAGGATGAGGTTGTCAAATATGAACCGCTCTACTTGGATGAAAACTTGATCACTCAAGCGCCTTCAATTGCTCTTGGGAATGCGAAAAAAGAGTTGCTTCATTTAGGTGGGTATGCAGATAAAGCCTTTAGCCTCTCTTATGATTATATTCTTCATCAAAATGAGAAAACAGCTGAAAAGGGTCATAAGACAGAAGAAGCCATCAATACCATTGATGATGATTTGACTCGCTACCTGATTCGTTTGTCAAGTGAAGCCTTGAGTCCGAGAGAAAGTGAAGTTCTCACCAATATCTTGGATTCTTCACGGGATTTGGAGCGGATTGGAGATCACGCGGAAGCCTTGATCAATCTGACCGATTATTTAATTCGTAAGAAAGTGGTCTTTTCAGAAGCGGCCTTGGCTGAATTGGAAGATATTTACAACCAAACCCATCAATTTGTAGAGGATGCCTTAAAATCTGTTGAGAACAATGATGTGAGTCTTGCAAACCAACTAGTAGCACGTCACGAGGCAATTGAAAAATTGGAGAAAAGACTTCGGAAAACCCATATTCGTCGTTTGAACCAAGGCGAATGTACACCTCAAGCCGGAGTGAACTTTATTGATATCATTTCTCACTATACACGTGTTGCAGACCATGCCATGAATCTGGCTGAAAAAGTACAAATCGAGCAAATTTAATGAACGTCAAACAGAGTAAGTAGGAAGCTTACTCTGTTTTTTGTTGGATTCTATTCAAAAATAGGTCTAGACCATTTACAAATGGAAGTGAAAGCGTTATAATATGTATGAATATAAATGGAACACAGTTCCTACAATGGAAAGGACGATTTTATGTCTACATATATTAAAGCAGATCAATTTTATTACCCACATGGGGTACGCCGCGGAGGCTATTTGGAACTCGTTGATGGCAAGTTTGGAAAACATGTGGAAAGCTTACCAGAAGGTGCGGATGTGCTAGATTATTCGGGGTACAGTATTGCGCCTGGCCTCGTGGATACCCATATTCACGGATTTGGTGGGGTCGATGTGATGGATAATAATATCGAAGGCACTCTCCATACTATGAGTGAAGGTCTCTTGAGTACAGGGGTTACGAGCTTTTTGCCTACGACCCTTACTTCCTCTTATGAACAACTTTTGGCAGTCACTGAAAATATCGGTGCACGATACAAAGAAGCAACAGGAGCTAAGATTCGCGGGATTTATTTTGAAGGACCTTATTTCACAGAAAAATACAAGGGAGCTCAAAACCCAGCTTATATGAAGGATCCAAGTATGGAAGAATTCCGGGCTTGGCAAAAAGCTGCCAATGGTCTGTTGAATAAGATTGCCCTTGCTCCCGAGCGTGAAGGGGTGGAAGAATTTGTTCGGACTATTACAGGAGAAGGAGTGACTGTCGCTCTGGGACACTCCAATGCTACTTTTGAAGAAGCTAAAAAAGCGGTTGATGCAGGTGCGAGTGTCTGGGTGCATGCCTACAATGGTATGCGTGGTTTGACGCACCGTGAACTCGGTATGGTTGGTGCCATGTATGAGTTGCCTCATACTACAGCAGAGTTGATCTGTGATGGCCATCACGTTGATCCGCTAGCGTGTGATATCCTGATGAAACAAAAAGGAAAAGAAAATGTTGCCTTGATTACGGACTGTATGACAGCTGGGGGCTTAGAAGACGGGGACTACATGCTTGGGGAATTCCCGGTTGTGGTCGCTGAAGGAACTGCTCGCTTGAAATCAACTGGTAATCTAGCTGGCTCAATCTTGAAATTGAAAGATGGATTAAAAAATGTTGTAGAGTGGGGAATTGCTAACCCTCACGAAGCAGTGATGATGGCTAGCCTTAATCCGGCAAAATCAGTCCATATTGATGATGTTTGTGGTCAAATTCGAGAAGGATATGATGCGGACTTCATCGTGCTTGATCAAAATTTGGATCTGGTTGCGACCTATCTCGATGGGGTCAAACGTTACCAGGCTACCAACTAGATTCAAGAATTAAAGATAGAATACTTCCTCTCTAGGTCATACCTAGAGAGGTTTTTGTTTACCGATGGTAGTGCAATTTTGTGAATGCTGTCTTTTCATGCTATAATGGGAATTGAAATGTGAGGTAGCTTATGAAGGCAATTGATATACGTTTTTTATTGATGGGAATTTTTTTCTTGCTCTATGGGATTGTAAGAAAAAATATCTTTATTGTGATTGTTGGTGGGGCATTTTTACTCTATAGTTTTTATAGCAAGAAGATGGAGCCAACTAAGAAGAATATTTTTAAGCCAGAGCTCAAGCTTCGAGGGCCTAAGAAACCGAAATCGAAGAAAGGAAAGAAAAAATGAATCATTATCGTTTAAATAATGGGGTGGAGATTCCTGTATTGGGATTTGGGACGTGGAAAGCAGCGGATGGAGAAGAAGCCTATCAAGCTGTCTTAGCTGCTTTAAAAGCAGGTTATCGCCATATCGATACAGCTGCGATTTATCAGAATGAAGAGAGTGTGGGTCGGGCCATTAAAGACAGTGGTCTTGCGCGCGAAGACCTGTTTATTACCACCAAACTTTGGAATACTCATCGCACCTATGAAGACGCTCAAGCTGCTTTGGAAGAGTCTCTTGAGAAACTAGGCTTGGACTATGTAGATCTTTATTTGATTCATTGGCCAAATCCAAAACCCCTTCGAGAAAATGATGCTTGGAAACAACGAAATGCTGAGGTTTGGCGGGCAATGGAAGATATGTTAGCTGTTGGCAAGGTTCGGGCTATTGGTATTAGCAATTTTCTGCCTCATCATTTGGAAGCCCTCCTTGAAACAGCTCGGGTCATTCCGGCTGTGAACCAAATTCGTCTAGC
Source organism: uncultured Streptococcus sp. (assembly GCA_934215455.1). GTDB lineage: Bacteria > Bacillota > Bacilli > Lactobacillales > Streptococcaceae > Streptococcus. The sequence goes on along the minus strand of CAKPZX010000046.1, from coordinate 6,830 downwards.
ACCTGGGGTGTACCAAAGCGAAGTCATTGTAGCAAGTCGCAAGCATGGCATTTTACTAGAGGCTTGGGGACCTTTTGGCCAAGGAGAATTGTTCCAAAATGAACAAGTAAAAGAAATGGCTACTAAATATGGAAAGACGGTTGCTCAACTAGCCCTAGCTTGGAGTTTGCAAGAAGGTTTCCTTCCACTGCCAAAATCGGTTACACCTGAGCGGATTGCGAGTAATTTAAATTGCTTTGATTTTGAATTGACGGCAGATGATATGGAACTCCTTCGCCATCTTCCGGTTGAAGCAGGTGCACCAGATCCGGACACCAAAGATTTTTAAGAGAGAATTTCTATTCATTAATAAAAACCGAGGACAGTTTCGTTCTCGGTTTTTAAAATGTTTTCAATGATTAAATAATTTTAAATCTCCAATAAAAACAGATGTTCTATAATACTTTCCCATACTAATTTATATTTTTCCGAACAAAAATAAATTAACAGTTAGTAACATTCGTAAATATTACATTTGTGTTACAATTTGTTTTTTGAATGAATTTTCAGATAATTTTGCGTTATAATAGTTACTATTAAAATAAAAGGGGAGTTTCTATGAATAGACAAGAACGTTTTTCATTAAGAAAATACAAATTTGGTGTAGCCTCAGTTTTATTAGGGGCTGTTTTGGTATTTGGATCTGCACAAGCGAGTGCAGAAGAACAAGCGGCCAGCCAAACGAGTGCTGGAACACAGCTTGTAGCCACTACTCAACAGGCACCTGCTGAAGAAGAGCATTCACAAGCAACTGAAGCAAGTACAGCAGTTGCTAGTGAGAAAGTAGAAGTTGCAAAAGAAGCAACAGTTGCTGAAAAGACAACGAATGCAACAGAAGCAGCTCATGTTGAAAAAACAGAAGCTCCGAAAGAAGCAGCTACTGTTCCAGAAACAAAACCGGAAGTAGCGGAAAAACCTGTAGAAAAATCAACAGCAGTGGCTACTGCGACAAATTCAGAAACAACGAATCGTCATGAGGCAGCTGAAAAACCTCAAAGCATCGAAAGTGACGAAATTATTACTGTTCCACAAACCTGGAAGCAAGGCTATAAAGGGGAAGGGATGGTTGTCGCCGTCATCGACTCTGGCTTGGATGTGAACCACGAGGTTCTTCGGATTACCGATCCTTCAAAAGCTAAGTTTAAAAACCAAGAAGAAATCGAAGCTGCTAAGAAAGCGGCAGGAATTGATTATGGTAAATGGTACAACGACAAAGTGGTCTATGCTTATGACTACTTTGATGGTACTGACAATATCAAAGAGGCCGAAAGAGATTCTCACGGGATGCACGTTACAGGGATTGCGACAGGGAATCCTGATAAAGCAGCAGGAAACGGAGAAAAGATCTATGGTGTAGCACCAGAAGCGCAAGTTATGTTTATGCGTGTCTTCTCAGATCGTCAAAAAACAACTGGTTCTGCTCTTTATGTAAAAGCAATTGATGATGCTGTAGCTCTTGGTGCCGATACCATCAATATGAGTCTTGGATCTACCACTGGTTCTATGGTCAATGCTGATTCAGATATTGTGGATGCAATCAAACGGGCGCGTGCTAAAGGGGTGTCTGTCCTAATCTCTGCAGGAAATAGCAATACTTTTGGGAATGGTTATTCAAGACCAGCTGCAGAAAATCCAGATTACGGTTTGGTTGGAAATCCATCAACGGTAGAGGACTCTATCTCTGTTGCTTCTATCAATAACAACATCATTACAACAGAAGTTTTTGAAGTCAAAGGTTTGGAAGGCAATGCAGAAGCGGATAACGGAAAATTTGATTACAGTAAATCTGCTGCAGATGCTGATTTTGAAAAAGGCAAAGAGTACGAATATGTATCAGTTGGTCTTGGGAAAGAAGATGATTTCAAAGATCTAGACCTTACCGGTAAATTGGCCTTAATCCAACGTGGGGAAATTCCATTCTCAGAAAAGATTGCCAATGCCTTCCATCATGGTGCAGCAGGAGCCTTGGTCTACAATAATGTAGAAGGCTCCAACCTAGGTATGGCAATTGATGGAGATGCTAAGAAAATTCCATCTGTCTTCATTTCAAAACGCTATGGGGAAGCCCTTAAAGCTGGATCTTACAAAGTTGTCTTTAACAATACCATGGCCAACCGTCCATCTCCAGAGGCAGATCAATTATCTGATTTCTCAAGTTGGGGAGTAACAACAGATGGTCAGTTGAAACCAGATGTCACAGCACCTGGTGGAAATATCTTCTCTTCTTTGAATGACAATACCTACGGAGATATGAGTGGTACAAGTATGGCCTCTCCTCATGTAGCAGGTGTGGCAGCTTTGGTCAAAGAATACCTTGTGAAGAACCACCCAGAATTGACTCCAGAACAAGTTTCTGAAACTGTGAAGGCCTTGATTATGTCTACGGCTAAACCGCATGTTGACAAAGAAACTGGTGTCTACACGTCTCCACGTCAACAAGGAGCAGGGGTTGTCGACACAGCTGCAGCTGTTTCAACAGACTTGTATGTTACTGGTGAAAACAACTATCCAAGCGTTACTCTTGGTAACGTTGGAGATAGCTTTACCTTTGATGTGACGGTTCACAATATTTCAGATACCGATCGTACCTTGAAAATGTTGGTGAATACTGACACAGATGAAGTGAAGGATGGTAAATTTACCCTCCGTCCACGTAAATTGACTGAAACAGCTTGGCCTGAAGTAACTGTGAAAGCTCATAGCTCTGAAACGGTTACGGTGAAAGTCGATACAAGTAAATTCACAGAAGAGTTGAGCAAAGAAATGCCGAACGGCTATTTCCTTGAGGGATTTGTTCGCTTTGTAGATCCGGCAGATGATGGGGATGTGATCAGCTTGCCGTTTATGGGATTCAAGGGAGAATTCCAAAACCTTCCAGCTGTTGAAAAACCAATCTATGATTTGGTTCGCGAAGGAAAAGATGGCTTCTACTATCATGTTCCAAAAGATTTGAATATCTCCTCTAGTGCCAATGTTTCTGCGCTTGTTACCCTTCAAAATGACCTTCTCCTCACACAAGGAAAACGAGATGGTCGTCGGATTACCGTTCTTGGTATTGAAGAAAATGCGGAAGGTACACATTCTCTTCAATTAGATGAGAATGGGAATGTTCGCATTGCCATTTCGCCAAATGAAGATGGAAATAAAGACCTCGTTGAATACAAGACAGTCGCCCTTAGAAACATTGAAAACCTTCGTGCAACTGTTTATGCAGCAAGTGATACGGAACATAAAAATCCATTGTGGGAAGGAACTCCATCTGACCATCGTAAGAACTTCTTCAACGGTGACCAAAAGAACCCACGCAGTTACACATTAGCTAATACTGCTTGGAATGGTATTGATGCGAATGGGAATGCAGTAGCAGATGGTGTATATGATTATGTCATTCGTTACACACCAATGGTTCCTGGAGCTGAGGAGCAATCAACAACCTTCAAGGTTCAAGTCGATACTCAAAAACCAGTGATCACATCTGGATATATCCGTTTCAAAGATGGGGCTCAACAGTTTGTAGCACGTAAAGCCAAAGATGTTGGCGAAGGTGGTATCTTAACTGAAAAACTCGTCTACGTGACTCCATTCGATGATCAGGGGACAATGGTCCAAACCAGTGAAGATAAGAATGGTGCACGTGCGCTTGAAAATTACCATGTGATCAAGGCCAATGCAGATGGTAGCTTCGATCTTCCTGAAAACATCGATAAGAAGAATATCTACTACTATGTAGAAGACTTTGCGGGGAACGTAGATTATGTTTCACTAGCTGATTTAGTTCGGGATCAAAATAGTGGTCGGGTTCAAATTGCAGTTCGTGACGCTAAAACGAACAAAGATTTGGATACTATGTATGTTTATCGAATCAAAGATAGCAATGGCCAATACGTATCAGTTGATAAGACAAAAGATATTAACTTCTTGAACTTTGGTCATTATACTGCAGAAATCTTTACGTATGATCGTACAGAAGTGAAATTTGTCAGCAGCTTGACACAAGAATTTGATTTGACAGAGGATAATAGTTTCCAAACGATCGCTTTCCTTGCCAATACTTTAGAATATGCACCAGTTAGCATCAGCTTTGATCAACCGGTTTCAAAAGCAGCTACGATCGTATTAAAAGGGGCAGATGGTGAAAACTTTGTCTTGCCTGCTGAAAAATATGGTAAAAATGGCTTTGGTAAATCTGTAGCAACTGGTCAATATACCTTGGTTGCAACTCTTCCTACAGGCTATGAACTAGCTGAGGAAGCACCAGTGATCTCAGTTGTCGCAGGGCGCAACAACAATTATCGTATTGGAGTGATTTCAAAAGTGGATCTCTTGGCTGCTTTGAACAACCAAGCAGATGTTACAAAGACAGCGCAATACTTCAATGCCAGTGCGGATAAGAAGGAAGCCTATGATCAAGCCTTGCAAGCTGCCCAAGCAGCCTTGACCAACAAGGTTAGTCAAGAGCAAGTCAACCAAGCTCTAGCTAGTCTTGAAGCTGCCAGCCAAGCTTTGGATGGGAAAGATTCAAACGTTGCGGCCTTGAAAGAAGCCATGCAGGCTTACGATGCTACGACTAAAACTGGTCGTTATGCCAATGCCAAAGAAAAAGTACGTCGCGACTACGATCGTGCTTTCCAAACAGTTGCCTTGCTTGCCGTTGATCCAACTGTGAAACAAGAACAAATCAATCAAGCACTTGCTGAGCTTAGCCGTGCGGAAGGAAAATTAAACGGGAAAGCAACTGATTTTTCAAGTCTTGAAAAATACATCAAAGAAGAATTGAAGTTCCAAGAAAAGAATGCTAAATTCATCTATGCTGGAAATGAAGAAAAAGAAGCTTACCTAGTAGCCTTCAAGGATGCACAAACTATCCTTTCAAATCCAGGAGCAAGCCAACAAGATGTGAAAGATGCTTTGACAGCCTTGAAGAATGCCAAGAAAAAACTTCATGGTAAAAAACCAAAAGCTGCAAGACGTCCATAAGAAAAACAACCTTGTTTGTTAACCTAAAATCCGTATGAAACGATTGTTTCATGCGGATTTTAATTTACAAGTCACTAAAAATCTGCTATAATACTAGTCAAGAAAGAAGGGCTTACGGCGTTTTTCTAGCGAGCTTGGGATAGTGAGAGCCAAGTAGAGCAAAGTAAGCAAGTGGCGCTTTCTCTCAGTAAAAAGCTGAGTAAAGTAAAATAAAATGAAGTAATAAATTAGGGTGGAACCGCGTTTCTGACGCCCCTAGGTCACAGACTTAGGAGCGAAGACACGGTTCTTTTTGTATCCTGAGTCACAAGAAATTTTATGAATAAGGAGTAAAACATGTCTAAAAAATTGACTTTCCACTGCGTCAGTGGCAGAGATCTCCTTACAGTCGGACTGCCACACGCTCAGCACTAGGGTGCCTGAGCTAGACGCAGTACTAACTCGTCTTGCTTCGTGTAATCGACGAGGCAGACTCGTGTCGCAAGAAATCATTTAAATCAAGGAGTATTTAATGTCTAAGAAATTAACCTTTCAAGAAATTATTTTGACTTTGCAACAATACTGGAATGACCAGGGTTGTATGCTCATGCAGGCTTATGATAATGAAAAAGGTGCGGGAACAATGAGTCCTTACACCTTCCTTCGTGCCATTGGTCCTGAGCCATGGAATGCGGCTTATGTAGAGCCATCACGTCGTCCGGCAGACGGTCGTTACGGGGAAAACCCAAACCGTCTTTACCAACACCACCAGTTCCAAGTGGTTATGAAACCATCACCATCAAACATCCAAGAACTCTACCTTGAGTCATTGGAAAAATTGGGTATCAATCCTTTGGAACACGATATCCGCTTCGTTGAAGATAACTGGGAAAACCCATCAACTGGTTCAGCTGGTCTTGGTTGGGAAGTTTGGCTTGACGGTATGGAAATCACTCAGTTCACCTACTTCCAACAAGTTGGTGGATTGGCAACTGGTCCGGTAACTTCTGAGGTCACTTACGGATTGGAACGTTTGGCTTCTTACATCCAAGAAGTCGATTCTGTTTACGATATCGAGTGGGCTCCAGGCGTTAAATACGGAGAAATCTTCCTTCAACCAGAATATGAACACTCAAAATACAGCTTTGAAGTTTCTGACCAAGATATGCTTCTTGAAAACTTCGAAAAATTTGAAAAAGAAGCAGGACGTGCTTTGGAATTGGGTCTTGTTCACCCAGCCTATGACTACGTTTTGAAATGTTCACACACCTTCAATTTGCTAGATGCTCGTGGAGCAGTATCCGTTACAGAACGTGCCGGCTATATTGCCCGCATCCGTAACTTGGCCCGTGTCGTAGCCAAAACCTTCGTCGCAGAACGCAAGAAACTCGGTTACCCACTTCTTGACGAAGCCACACGCGCCAAACTCCTAGCAGAAGAGGAAGAATAAAAAGAGTTACAAGAATGGAAAATGGGCAAACAAAGTGAGCCCGTACGGCTACCCAGAGGCAAGTCGGAGACTTGCTAAAGGGATAGGCACCGCCGTACTGGTATATGGGGATTTTTGAAACGTTAGGTTCAAAAATCAGTTGGCTAAATCCACTTTGATGAGACTGTTGGAAATCGAAGTCAAGGAGACAGAAGATTTCCCTACAGGCTCACAAAGTTAGTTAGCGACGTCCCCAGTACCTAAGGTGCCTATCAAAAAAAGAATTTTGTAAAGGAAGAAACATGACAAAAAACTTATTAGTAGAACTTGGACTTGAAGAGTTGCCAGCCTACGTTGTCACACCAAGTGAAAAACAACTCGGTGAGAAAATGGCAGCCTTCTTGGA
>CAKPZX010000045.1 GCA_934215455.1 uncultured Streptococcus sp. | reverse complement strand
TTTTTCGACACAACAAGTCAAAGCCGATGAGCAACATGCGTCCGATCAAACACCAGAAAATACATCAGCTGTCGTTGTAACAACAACTTCATCAGAAGCGCAGAATACTGTGAACGAAGGAGTGGGAGTTGAGAAAGGTATTCAGACAGAAAATACCGTTGCAACAGAGGCAGCACCTGTCACACCGACTCTTAGCAATAACCAGTCTTCTGACAAGGGCGCTAGCGACAAGGTTGTATCAGAGCAACCAGCACCAGCTGTGGTAGCTAGTCGCGCACCATATGGTGCACGCGCACGAGTGGTAGAATCAGAAGATAATAGTTTGCCAGTTGAGAAAGTAGAGAAGTCAAGTGGCACGCTAACAATTGAAAATAATAATGTTGAAACGGGCACGTTTGATGCAGTTATTCGCGATGTAGTAGCTCCAAATGGCTTGAAAGAAGTCTTGGTTCCAACTTGGTCCGACAAGAACTGGCAAGATGATCTAGTATGGCACAAAGCAGTTCGTCAAAGTGACGGAAGCTATCGTGCAACCATCAAAGCCTCAGATCATAAAAATGAAGATGGTAAGTACCATGTCCATGTTTATTATGTAGATCAAAATAACCAACGAAACTACATTACAGAAACCACTACAGAAGTACACCACGTAAAACCAAGTGGTACTTTAACAATTGAAAATAATAATATTGAAACAGGTACCTTTGATGCAGTTATTCGCAATGTAGTAGCTCCAAACGGATTAAAAGAAGTCTTGATCCCAACATGGTCCGACAAGAACTGGCAAGATGATCTAGTATGGTACAAAGCAGTCCTTCAAAGTGATGGAAGTTACCGTGCAACTATCAAAGCCTCAGACCATAAAGATGATGACGGTAAGTACAATGTCCATGTTTATTATGTAGATCAAGCTGACAAACGGAACTACATCACAGAAACCACTACAGAAGTACACCACGTTAAACCAAGTGGCACGCTAACAATTGAAAATAATAATGTTGAGACGGGCACGTTTGATGCAGTAATTCGTAATGTAGTAGCTCCAACCGGATTGAAAGAAGTCTTGATCCCAACATGGTCCGACAAGAACTGGCAAGATGATCTAGTATGGCACAAAGCAGTCCGTCAAAGTGACGGCAGCTACCGAGCAACTATCAAAGCCTCAGACCATAAAAATGAAGATGGGAAATACAATGTCCATGTTTATTATGTAGATCAAGACAACAAACGGAACTACATCACAGAAACCACTACAGAAGTACACTACGTTAAACCAAGTGGCACTGTCACCATTGAGAACAATAATTCTGAAACAGGCACATTTGATGCAGTTATTCGTAATGTTGTTGCACCAAATGGCTTGAAGGAAGTCTTGATTCCAACCTGGTCAGACAAGAACTGGCAAGATGATCTAGTATGGCACAAAGCAGTCCGTCAAAGTGACGGCAGCTACCGTGCAACGATTAAGGCAAGCGATCATAAAAATGAGGATGGGAAGTACAATGTCCATGTCTACTATGTAGATCAAAATAACCAACGAAGCTATATTACAGAAACTACGACAGAAGTGCGTCAAGCCCGCCGCTCTGGCACGATCCTAATCCAAAACAACAACAAAGATGCGGGTACTTTTGACGTCATTATCAAGGATGTCTACAGCCCTAAAGGTGTGCGAACTGTGCAAGTCCCTACTTGGTCTGATAAGGATGGCCAAGACGACATCCGCTGGTATGAAGCGACTCGTCAATCAAATGGAGACTACAAGGTATCAGTCAAAGCGAGCGATCACAAGAACTCTACTGGTAAGTACCATATTCACCTTTACTATATCCAAAATGATGGTTCTCGTGTGGGTGCTGGAACAACGACTACAGAAGTTGAATTCCGAAATGCTCAGACCAAGACACAAACAGGAATTAAGAATGTCAATTCTGGTGCTGGAACCTATACGGTAACAGTGGATCAAGCGCCTCAGGGTCGTCGGATTAAGAACATCCGTGTCGCAGCCTGGTCTCAAGCTCACCAAGAAAATCTCTACTGGTATTCAACAGCGCCTTCTGGTATGCATACAGAAGTGCAGGTCTCTGCAGCCAATCACCAGTACCAATCAGGCAACTATACCACTCACGTCTATGTGGACTATGTGGATGGTGGCGTTGAAGGCTTTAACCTTGGTCAAACAGCCCTTCATCCCCATGCGACAGTAGATCAAACTGCTTTTAGTCCTCGTGTAACGAATGGACAACGGGACCGTGTCTTACGGGCAGCAGCTAGTCTAGTGGGCGTTCGTGGCGGCACTGCAGCTCACCATCAATTGGTCAATGATTATAACAGTGTCAAACCACTTCCGGTTGGTTATGCAGTGAAGACGACCGATGACTGGTGTGATATCTTTGTCACAACAGTCTTCCAGCGGGAAGGTTTGAGCGGTTTGATTGGCCGTGAATGTGGAGTCGAACGTCACATCCAGATCTTCAAACGCTTGGGCATCTGGAATGAAGATGGTACCACTACACCAAAAGCAGGGGACATCATCACCTTTAACTGGGATCAAAATAGCCAACAAAATAATGGCTTTGCGGATCACATCGGAATTGTCGAGAGCGTCTCAAATGGCATTATTCATACCATTGAAGGAAACTCCAACAACCAAGTCCGTCGCAATACCTACCGAATCGGACATGGCAATATCCGTGGATTTGCAACCCCTCGCTATCAATAATAAAAAAAGAAGCCTGTGGCTTCTTTTTTGATTGAAGATAAGTTTTTAAAATAAAATGAGAGATTCTGTCAATTGTTTTAAATGATTTTTATCTTTTGAATTATTCGATAATGACTGGAGACTTTACGCAGTGAGAAAAGTGCTTGAAATATTAGAATTTCAAGCACTCGGGAGTTTTGAGCCCAAGGTCTCAAAACTAAGTCATGGAACTTCTTTGAAGTTCGCTGACGTCCGTAATCACTTAAGGAAAGTCTCTAAGAAGACTATTTCGGTTCTTTTTTCATTTTTTCAACCCTTCTTCGAAACTCTTAGAAGGGGCTTCGACTTGGATGGTTTCAAGGGTTAATGGATTGGTGAAGATCAAGCGGTGAGCATGGAGCATGAGCCGCTCTCCGCGTGCAGGGTTATAAAGAGGATCCCCGATAATCGGGTGCCCATGATGGGAGAGATGCACCCGGATCTGATGGGTACGCCCCGTCTTGAGCTGGCATTTGACCAGGCTGTTTCGCCCGATTTTTTTCAGTTGCGTCACCTGAGTTTCTGCGTACTGCCCTTTGCGCGGATCGACCAGGCGCTTGCGCCGATCGTGGCGATCGCGTCCGATTTTATCCTTGTAGACGATGGTTTTTTGTGCTAAGCTGCCTTGGATCAAGGCCCAGTACTCGCGTTGGATGTTTTTATCTTCCAAAATGCGGTTGAGAATGGGCAGGATAAAAGGATTTTTGGCAAATAAAATGGCCCCACTGGTTTCCTTGTCTAGGCGGTGCACGACGTAGCAGGTAGATCCAACATAGCTGGAAACATGGTTGAGAAGAGCAATTTCTGTCGGCTCATTGGCATGGGTTTTCATACCTTCAGGCTTATTGACGATGATGACATGCTCATCCTGATAGAGTTCTTCGACCAGACTCGGGTCTCCGGCTGGGAGCTCTTTTTCAGGGTAATCGTCCGCGTCAAAGATCAGCTGGATCTGGTCTCCTTTTTGAACGGGGCTCTGCCAGTTGATGGTCTCGCCATTGACCAAGACGTGTTTCTTGGTTCGTAAAAAATGCCGGATCTTACGGGGAATGAGGAAGTAGTCCTCAAGCAGCTCTTTCACAGTCATCTGGGGAAAGGATTGTGGAATGGTAAATTGATAGTTCATGACCCTATTGTAGCAAAATCTAAGCTTAAAGAAAACTAAAGGAGAGAAGAGGATGAGCTATCTTTTCTTGCTAGGACAAGGATAAGGTGTTACAATAACAGGTATGAATAGAATAAAAGAATTATTTGAAAACCTGATCACTTTTTTTAGAAAGGATCATCCGCCCAAAGCGGTGGCAGAAGAAGTGCCAGACACGGAACTGCCGGAAGAGACAGTAGAGCCGACCTATAGTCGCTCAGGCAAGCACAGAAGCAAGCCTCTCTCTCAGCACCCCTTCCGTCGTTTTTGGCGCCGCTTCCATTTGACCAAGATTCTCCTGATCATTGGGCTAGGCTTTAGCCTCTTGACAGGGGGCTATCTCTTCTACCTTGCTAAGACGACCAACGTCAAGGATTTGCAGAATGCACTAAAGGCCACTACTATTATCTATGATAAGAATGGCGACCAGGCTGGAAGTTTGACCGGGCAAAAAGGAACCTATGTCGAACTCGATGCCATTAGTAAGAATCTGCAAAATGCCGTGGTCGCAACAGAGGACCGAAGCTTTTACAAGAATAGCGGGATCAACTATGGTCGTTTCTTCTTAGCGATTTTGACTCTGGGGCGCTCAGGTGGTGGATCGACCATTACCCAGCAGCTAGCCAAGAATGCTTATCTGTCGCAGGACCAGACGGTGGAGCGTAAGGCTAAAGAATTCTTCCTGGCGCTTGAAATCAATAAGAAATACAGTAAAAAAGAGATCCTCACCATGTACCTCAACAATGCCTATTTTGGAAATGGGGTTTGGGGAATTGAGGATGCTTCCAAGAAGTATTTTGGGGTTTCAGCCAGTCAATTAAGCCTGGACCAGTCTGCGGTTCTCGCAGGTATGCTCAAGGGACCGGAAATCTATAACCCGCTCTATTCCGTAGAGAATGCGACCAATCGCCGCAATACGGTCCTCCAAAATATGGTGGCGGCTGGCTATATTGACCAGGCAACGGCTGATCAGTCAGCTGCTGTGGATATCCATGGCCAGCTGGTCGATGCCTATGAAGGCAAGTCGGAGGATTATCGCTACCCATCCTATTTTGATGCGGTTATCAATGAAGCGGTCAATGAATATGGCCTGACCGAAGAAGATATTGTCAAAAATGGCTACCGGATCTACACCGAGCTGGATCAAAATTACCAAGCAAGCATGCAGGTAATCTATGACAATACAGCTCTCTTCCCAGTAGCAGAAGACGGCACGCGCGCAGAGTCTGGTAGTGTGGCCCTCGATCCTAAGACCGGAGGGGTTCGGGCTCTCGTAGGGCGTGTCGGAAGCGATCAAAATCCAGGTTTCCGTACCTACAACTATGCCACCCAGGCTGCTCGTAGTCCGGGATCGACCATCAAACCTTTAGTCGTCTATAGCCCAGCCGTTGCGGAAGGTTGGTCGACCAATAAGGAACTGGACAATAGTACCACTCAATATGGAAGCTATGAGGTCAATAACTATGCGGGAATCCAGTCGAGCCCAACAGTACCGATGTACCAGGCCTTGGCAGAATCCCTTAACATTCCAGCCGTTGCGACCGCTAATGATTTGGGTCTCGATACGGTCTTTGAGTACGGGAAAAAATTCGGACTCAACATGGATAAGGTAGATAAGTCGCTTGCCGTTGCCTTGGGAGCTGGTGTGACCACCAATCCGATGCAGATGGCTCAGGCCTATGGAACCTTTGCTAATGGCGGGGTCATGAATGATGCTCACCTCATTACCAAGATCGAAAATGCAAGTGGTCAAGTGGTCAAGAGCCACAGCCAGAAATCAACCCGAGTGCTTAGTGGTTCAACGACAGATAAGATGACCAATATGATGCTTGGTACCTTTAGTAATGGTACAGGGGTTAACGCTGCGCCTTATGGCTACACCATGGCAGGGAAAACCGGTACGACAGAGACCAGCTTTAACAAGGACCTCTCTGGAGACCAATGGGTGATCGGCTACACGCCAGATGTGGTCATCAGTCAGTGGCTTGGTTTCCCAACGACCGATGAAGGTCATTACCTGACTGATAGTAGTGCCGGAACGGCGTCAGAGATCTTCCGCAATGTTGCCAACAGTGTCCTACCTTATACAGACGGTACTCAGTTTGACTCGGTGAAGAACTCTTATGCTGAAAATGGCATTGCGCCAGTCGGAGAAGAAACGACAGAAACGGATAGCAAAGAAGACAAAGGTTTCTTTGAGGATGTCAAAGAAAAGGCGTCGAATATGGTCGATGATGCGAAAAAAGCAATCGACGAGGCCGACATCCCAGGCAAAGCCAAAAACGCTTGGGATACCTTCAAAGGCTGGCTTGGTTTCTAATCAAAAAACGATTCAGAAATTTTTCTGAATCGTTTTTTATTTAGAGTTCACTATCTGACAAGCTAAAGGTATCGCCGTGTTGGAGATCTCCGTACTGGTAGCCCCGTTTGAACCAGCGCATACGCTGTTCCGAAGTTCCGTGGGTAAAGCTATCTGGTACCGAGTAGCCGTAGGCTTGCTCCTGGAGAGTGTCGTCCCCGACGGCATGGGCTGCATTCATGGCTTCTTCGATATCGCCGATATCTAGAAGATTTCGGTCTTGAATGGAGCGGGCCCAGACACCTGCTAGGTAATCGGCTTGTAGCTCAATGCGGACGCTGATGGCATTTCGTTCCTTTTCAGAAAGACCTTGTTGCATCCGATGGTATTTGCCAAGGATTCCCAGCTCGTTTTGTACGTGATGGCCGACTTCGTGGGCAATGACATAGGCCATGGCAAAGTCTCCGCTAGCCTTGTATTTGGTTGTCAATTCCTTGTAGAAGCTCATATCCAAATAAATCTTTTTGTCGGTCGGACAGTAGAAAGGACCAGCCGATGCTTGCCCAACCCCACAGCCTGTCTGTGTCCGTCCGGTATAGAAGACTAGTTTGGGCTCATGGTAAGTGCGTCCTTCAGCTTGAAAGACCTTGTGCCAATGATCTTCGGTCGTTCCAAGGACCTTGCTGACGAACTCGGCATCTGCATCGTCGACATGGGTCTTGTTGGTGCGCGTGACTTGGGTGGACTGGTAAGGTTGGGAAGAAGTCCCATTTCCAAAGAGACCCCCAAGACTAGCGCCACCACCTCCTAGAAGAACCAGAAGAAGGATGAGGACGATCTTACTTTTGAAGCTCCCCGGCGATAGTAAGATCTGTAAAATGCCTCCGCCAAGATTACTATTGCCTGAAGACTGGGAGTAGCTTTGCCCTCGACGGTCTTCGATATTTCTACTTTCTTTTAGGTTATCACTTTTCATATTCGTCTCCTTTTGTTTTATTTTACCAAAAATGAGGAGAAAACCAGAGTGATAACGCTTTAGATTTGCTTTTTTCTTGACAGGAGATTTTCTGTTCTTGTCAAAACGTGGAAAACTTGCTATAATGGGGTGAACGGAGGCGTTATGGCATTAAAAAAAGCAAGTCTAGCGTGTACGGTTTGTGGGTCACGCAATTACTCCATTAAGTTGAGTGGGACGCCAAAACCAACACGTCTAGAAGTCAATAAATTCTGCAAACATTGCAGCAAGTATACCATCCATAAAGAAACACGATAGGAGAGAGTTGTGAAATTCATTAAAGATATTTTCGTCTTACTAAAAGATACAACTTGGCCAAATCGCAAGGAAAGATGGAAAAACTTTATCTCAGTGATTGAGTACACCGCTTTCTTTGTTGCATTGATTTATTTGTTCGACAAAGTCATTGCACGTGGCCTATTGCACATGATCAATTTCTTTTAAGAAAAGAAGCCAGGTGGGACCTTCTGGGTCCCATTTTTTATTGCCTTTTCTTAAAAATAAATCAGCAAACCTCTTTGCATTCCTGCAAAATGTGGTATAATGAAGCTAGGAAAAGGAAAGCCAAGAGGCTTTTTTTAGTATGTTCACAAAAGCTCGAGCAGGCTAAACAGAAAGAAAGGATGCCCAAATGGACAGTTTTGATAAAGGCTGGTTTGTACTACAAACCTATTCAGGATATGAAAATAAGGTAAAAGAGAATCTTTTGCAACGTGCGCAAACTTACAATATGTTAGAAAACATCTTGCGTGTAGAGATTCCAACTCAAACCGTACAAGTTGAGAAAAACGGTAAAACAAAAGAAATCGAAGAAAACCGCTTCCCAGGTTATGTCTTGGTTGAAATGGTCATGACAGATGAAGCTTGGTTTGTCGTTCGGAATACACCGAACGTTACAGGTTTCGTCGGATCCCACGGGAACCGTTCAAAACCAACTCCATTGTTGGAAGAAGAAATCCGCAGCATCTTGCTCTCTATGGGTCAAACCGTTCAAGAGTTTGATTTGGATGTCAAGGTGGGCGATACGGTTCGTATCATCGACGGTGCCTTCACAGACTATACTGGTAAGATCACTGAAATTGATAACAACAAGGTGAAAATGGTCATTTCTATGTTCGGCAACGATACAATTGCAGAAGTGAATTTGAACCAAATTGCTGAATTGTAAGAAAATAGAACCCTCCAAGAAAAACTTGGAGGGTTCTTTGTATGGATCGTTATTGATTTTTATCTAGGCCGGTGATCTTTTTTAACTGCTTGGTTTCTGCAGCAGACGTAACATTGAAGATCTTGTTTCCTTGTGTAGAGAAGCTAGATTCGTCTCCGTTGCTATCTTTATAGACATAGCTGGTCCCATTTTCTGAACGCATAATGGCATAGGGTTTTCCGAGACGTTCGAGGGCCGTTTTTGGTGTATCGGATTTGGAAATGCTGCCAGTAGACTGGTGGTTGGCATCGCCCCCTCTTAGTCGGAAGGTGATATCTGTTAACACATTATTGCGGAAGAAAGCCATGATATCGCCATTGTCTGTTGCCCAAACATTGACCCCATCACCAGGATTCGCACTGTCTGTACTACTTACGGGTTGACCAAAGGCTGCAACTACGTCATCGTAACTGCTTCTTTCTTTTGGCCCACCAACCTCTTGTCCATCTTCGGTTCTTAATACAAAACCGGTGGTAGGGTGGAGGTTCTTGAGCTTTTCGATCTCAGGAATGGATGCAGCTCCTGGCACATATTGGAGAGATGCGCCATCATCTGGATCCAAGCTGAAGCGACCTGAAAAATCATCTGAGCTACTGCTGTCTGAAGAAGTGCTCGACGATTTACTAGATGATGCTTTGGTAGAAGATTGTTTGATCGGTTTTCTAGAGCTAGAAGCTGTTTTTGCTTGTTGCGCAGAATTGGAAGGTGAGCAAGCGGCTAGTGTCACTAGTGAAAGAAGGCCGATCGTAAAGAAACGAATGTTTTTCATAAATACCCTTTCTAATGTGCTTCGCCGATCAGGCGAGGTTTTATTATATCAATAATCAAGGAATGGAGCAAATGGCAACAAAAAAACCCCTATTGCTAGGGGAATTTTTAAAAGATAAAAGATGATAAAAAATTTTATTATCAAGGCGGTAGACGGATTTGAACCGACGATCAAGCTTTTGCAGAGCCGTGCCTTACCACTTGGCTATACCGCCATAACATATAATATTGTAACCTAAAAATAAAGATAGGTCAAGAAAAACTTTTTGCTTCAAATCATTGCAGATGGAGAATGCTGAAAAAATCTCTCAAATAGCTTGCGAATTCTAGTGATTTCTGCTATACTTATAGAGTTGTCTAAGACAGCAAATACTCATCTCGGATCCATTGTGGCACCGTTGCCCTTGTGGTCGTGCTGCAAGTTGACGTCTGAGAGAGGAGAAAAAAACAAAAAAGGAGAAACTACTCATGGCAGTAATTTCAATGAAACAACTTCTTGAGGCTGGTGTACACTTCGGTCACCAAACTCGTCGCTGGAACCCTAAGATGGCTAAGTACATCTTCACAGAACGTAACGGAATCCACGTGATCGACTTGCAACAAACTGTAAAATATGCAGACCAAGCATACGACTTCATGCGTGATGCAGCTGCAAACGATGCAGTGATCTTGTTCGTAGGTACTAAGAAACAAGCTGCTGATGCTGTTGCAGAAGAAGCTGTTCGTGCAGGTCAATACTTCATCAACCACCGTTGGTTGGGTGGAACTCTTACTAACTGGGGAACAATCCAAAAACGTATCGCTCGTTTGAAAGAAATCAAACGCATGGAAGAAGATGGAACTTTTGAAGTTCTTCCTAAGAAAGAAGTTGCATTGTTGAACAAACAACGCGCTCGTCTTGAAAAATTCTTGGGCGGTATCGAAGACATGCCTCGTATCCCAGACGTAATGTACGTTGTGGATCCACATAAAGAACAAATCGCTGTTAAAGAAGCTAAGAAATTGGGTATCCCAGTTGTAGCGATGGTCGACACAAACACTGACCCAGATGATATCGATGTTATCATCCCAGCGAACGATGACGCTATCCGCGCTGTTAAATTGATCACTGCGAAAATGGCTGACGCTGTTATCGAAGGACGTCAAGGTGAAGACAGTGTTGCTACAGTAGAAGCTGAATTGGCAGCTACTGAAGGTCAAGCTGATTCAATCGAAGAAATCGTTGAAGTTGTAGAAGGCGACAACGCTTAATTTCATTCAATAAGTAACGAACCTAAGAGGGCAGGGCTCAGCCCGACCCTCTTATTTTATTAAAAAATATAGGAGAACAAAAATGGCAGAAATTACAGCTAAGCTTGTAAAAGAATTGCGTGAAAAATCTGGTGCCGGTGTCATGGACGCTAAAAAGGCATTGGTTGAAGTTGAAGGTGATATCGAAAAAGCGATCGAATTGCTTCGCGAAAAAGGTATGGCTAAAGCAGCTAAGAAAGCTGACCGTGTTGCCGCTGAAGGTTTGACTGGTGTTTATGTCAATGGTAACGTTGCAGCAGTAGTTGAAGTAAACGCTGAAACTGACTTCGTTGCGAAAAACGCTCAATTCGTTGAATTGGTAAACGCAACAGCGAAAGTGATCGCTGAAGGTAAACCAGCTAACAACGAAGAAGCTCTTGCTTTGACAATGCCTTCAGGTGAAACTCTTGAAGCTGCATACGTATCTGCAACAGCTACAATCGGTGAAAAAATTTCATTCCGTCGTTTTGCTTTGCTTGAAAAAACAGATGCACAACACTTCGGTGCTTACCAACACAACGGTGGACGTATCGGTGTTATCTCTGTGATCGAAGGTGGAGACGAAGCACTTGCTAAACAAATCTCAATGCACATCGCTGCAATGAAACCAACTGTTCTTTCATACAAAGAATTGGATGAACAATTCGTGAAAGATGAATTGGCACAATTGAACCACGTCATCGACCAAGATAACGAAAGCCGTGCAATGGTTGGTAAACCAGCTCTTCCACACTTGAAATTCGGTTCAAAAGCACAATTGACTGACGAAGTAGTTGCTCAAGCTGAAGAAGATATCAAAGCTGAATTGGCAGCTGAAGGTAAACCAGAAAAAATCTGGGATAAAATCATCCCAGGTAAAATGGATCGCTTCTTCTTGGACAACACAAAAGTTGACCAAGCCTACACTCTTCTTGCACAAGTCTACATCATGGATGACAGCAAGACAGTTGAAGCTTACCTTGAATCAGTAAATGCTTCAGTTATCGAATTCGTTCGTTTTGAAGTTGGTGAAGGTATTGAAAAAGCTTCAAATGACTTTGAAGCAGAAGTTGCAGCTACAATGGCAGCAGCTCTTAACAACTAAGAATAAAAAAATAAGAGGTTTCGAAGGAAACCTCTTTTTTGTGAGATAAATTCATCTAAATAACTTTCCTTAGGTGAGTACGGACGTCAGCGAACTTCAAAGAAGTTCCATGACTTAGTTTTGGACCTAAGGTTCCAAAACTCCCGAGTGCTAGAAACATGATTGTTTCTAGCACTTTTCTCACAGCGGAAAGTTTTAGTAGATGACTGAGTAATTCTAATAAATAAATTTTTTTGTTTTATAGAATTTATTAGATTTGTAAAAAAACAGTTTGTCTATACTCTTAGAGGAACGGGAATCTTTTTTTATATGTAAAAACTGAAGCCGATGCATCAGTCTTTTGCTTAATGTGCGAAGGTATCAATTCCTAAGAGCAGGGACAGGGTTCCCATGATGAGGCCAGCTAGGATCACTCCGAGCATGACTGCGAGGCTACTGCGTTTGAAGTCCCAGTCAAGGATGGAGGCCGCAAGAGCTCC
>CAKPZX010000044.1 GCA_934215455.1 uncultured Streptococcus sp. | reverse complement strand
CAGAAATCGGTAATTCGTTAGAATTCGATTTCGTCGTCCCACCTCCGCACAGTTGAGTAGGGCTGTAAAAGCTGATAAAATCAGCGTAGTAGAGTCCACTCAGCCACTGCGTCTTGCTCGACAATCCAAAAACAATTGAGATGCTAGGACTTTTGTCCCAGCATCTTTTGTACTAGATAAACAGAAAAACGGATGCTGTCTAAAAATCTTGCATTTTTTTGCAATTTAGGTTACAATGAAGACTATAAAAAACGCGTAATCCCTAGGGTCTTTCCCTCAGGGAATTTTGTGTGTTTTGACCTATTTTCGATGGAAAGAAGCTTTGCTTCTACCGCAGGAAAAAGTATGAATAACATTGGAGGTAATAATGATTCGATCCTTAATTTCCGAGATCAAAGAATTCAAGAAGCCCTCGATTTTGGCTTCCTTGTTCATGGTCTTTGAAGTCATGTTTGAGATTTCGATTCCTTTTGTCATGGCGAGTCTTTTGGACCAAGGTGTTCAACAAAGAAACATGAACAATATTTTGTTTTACGGTGGGCTCATGCTGGTCTGTGCCTTTCTCTCCCTCTTTTGTGGGATGCAGTCTGCCCGTTATGGCGCCTATGCATCGGCTGGTTTTGCTAAAAACCTTCGTCGGGCCATTTTCAAAAAGGTTCAAACCTTCTCATTTGAAAATATTGATCAGTTCTCATCTGGTGGTCTGGTTACTCGGATGATGACGGACGTGACCAATGTGCAAAATGCCTATCAAATGGTCATTCGGATCTGTGTACGGGCACCGCTCAATTTGATCTTTGCTATTGTGGCTTGTTTCATGATCAATGCGGAAATGGCCATGATCTTTGTCTATGTGACCATCTTTTTGGCAGCTGTCTTAAGCATCATCATGAAGATTGTGTATCCGCTTTTCACAGAAGTATTTGAAGCTTATGATAATCTCAACAACAGCATTCAAGAAAACATCACCAATATGCGGGTGGTCAAGTCTTACGTTAAGGAAGCAGATGAAACGGTTAAATTCAAGAAGGCTTCACGTTTGATTTATAACATGTTTATGAAGGCTATCCGTGTCGTTGTCTTGAGTAGCCCAGCTATGATGCTTTCCATGTATGCTTCTTTCCTTTTGATCTCTTGGATCGGGGCTCATCTGATCGTTGGTGGTCAACTCTCTACTGGGAATTTGACCTCTATGTTTAGCTACACCATGACCATTCTCATGTCGCTCATGATGTTTATGATGATCTTTGTCATGTTGTCGATTTCCATGGCCTCTGTCGAGCGGATCAATGAAGTCTTGACGACCAAAACGACTATTGACTCTCCAGAAAATGGGATCAAAGAAGTCGCAGATGGATCCATCAACTTTGAGGATGTGACCTTTGCTTATACCGATGAAAATGGGGACAAGACCCATGTCTTGCAAGGAATTAATCTTTCTATTCGTTCAGGGGAAGTGATTGGGATCTTGGGAGGAACAGGATCAGGGAAATCAAGCTTGGTTCAGTTGATTCCTCGTCTCTATGATGTCGAGTCTGGTCGGGTGACAGTAGCAGGCCACGATGTCAAAGAATACGATCTTGATTCCCTTCGTAAGCAAGTGGCCATGGTTCTTCAGACCAATGTCCTTTTCTCTGGTACGATTAAAGAAAATATGCGCTGGGGAAATAAGGATGCGACGGATGAAGAGATCGTTGCAGCTTGTAAGATTGCCCAAGCCGATGAATTTATTCAAGATTTCAAAGAGGGTTATGACACCATGATTGAGCGTGGGGGATCCAACGTCTCTGGTGGACAACGCCAACGTCTTTGTATTGCGCGTGCCCTTCTCATGAATCCGAAGATCTTGATCTTGGATGATTCGACTTCAGCGGTCGATACCAAGACAGATAGTTTGATTCGTCAAGGATTGGCAACCAGCTTAAAAGAGACTACCAAAATCATCATTGGTCAACGGATTTCTTCTATTCAAGATGCAGATCGCATCATCGTGATGAATGATGGCCAAATCGATGCCATCGGTCGTCACGAGGAATTGCTTGCGACCAATGCCATCTACCAAGAAGTATATGAAATGCAAACACAAGGGAAAGGAGAAGCAGATGAAAACTAAGAAAAAAGCAAATCTAGGCTCTATCCTTCGCCTGCTCGACTTCCTTTGGAAAAACTACAAGGTATCCTTGATTGTTTCCTTTATCTTAATCATTCTATCGTCTCTTGCGACGGTCAATGTGACAGCTTCTATTCAGTCCTTGGTCGACGTCTATGTGGAGCCCATGCTGACAAGCAATAGCCATGATTTTGGACCGCTCTTGTCCTTCTTGACACGGGTTGGTTTGATCTGTTTGATCGGGGTACTTGCCAACTATGGCTTTACCTTGATTATGGCGACTGTTTCACAAGACTCGCTTAGAAGTCTTCGAAATCAGTTGTTTGCCCGCATGCAAAAACTGCCAGTTCGTTACTTTGATACCCACCAACACGGGGACATCATGTCTATCTATACAAATGATATTGATGCTCTTCGCCAAGCGATTGAACAATCCATTCCTCAACTCTTATCCTCAGCGATTACCATCCTTGGGGTAACGATTACCATGCTGACGGTTAGTCCGCTCTTGTTCTTGATTGTTCTCTTCATGGTCATCGTCATGGTCTTTATCATCAAGGATGTCTCTGGTAAGTCAGGTCGTTACTTTGGCGCCCAACAAAAGAACTTGGGGATTGAGAACGGCTTTATTGAAGAAATGATGTCTGGTCAAAAAGTGGTCAAGGCCTTTGTGCATGAAAGAGAAAGCATTGAAGATTTTGACCGCATCAATGACCAACTCTTTGAATCCTCTTACCAAGCCAACCGCTATGCCAATGTCCTCATGCCGATTCTTGGGAACTTGGGAAATGTTTCCTTTGTTCTGACAGCCTTGATCGGGGGACTCTTTGCGCTAAACGGCGTCGGTGGTTTAACCATTGGTGGTCTCATGGCCTTCTTACAATTGAACCGTTCCTTCACAGGTCCTATTGCCCAGGTCTCTCAACAATTGAACTTTGTCCTAATGGCCTTGGCTGGTGGAGATCGTGTCTTTGATCTTTTGGATGAAGAAGAAGAAGTCGACCAAGGAAAAGTGACGCTGGTCAATTATGAACTGGTCGATGGAGAAATGGTCGAAACTGATCAGAAAACCAACAAATGGGCTTGGAAACACCCACGTCCAAATGGCGATTACCAGCTTGTGAAGATGGTCGGAAATGTGGTCTTTGATGATGTTGATTTCTCTTATGATGGAAAGAAACAAATCCTTCATGGCATCAACTTGTACGCGGATAAGGGGCAAAAAGTGGCCTTTGTCGGAGCGACTGGTGCAGGAAAGACAACCATCACCAACTTGATCAACCGCTTCTATGATATCCAATCCGGAATGATTACTTATGATGGAATCGATATTAAATTGATTGAGAAAGATTCTCTGCGTCGTTCCCTCGGAATCGTTCTTCAAGATACCCACTTATTCACTGGTACGATTGCGGAAAACATCGCTTATGGCCGTGCTGATGCAACACGGGAAGAAATCCTTGAAGCAGCTCGGATTGCCAATGTGGATTCCTTTGTCAAACACTTGGATCAGGGCTATGAGACAGTCTTGACGGATGATGGGGCTGGCCTATCAAACGGTCAACGACAATTGATCGCCATTGCTCGTGCAGCCCTTGCCAATGCGCCTGTCTTGATCCTGGACGAAGCGACGTCTTCGATCGACTCGCGGACAGAGAAGATGGTACAAGAAGGGATGGATCGCCTGATGGAAGGTCGGACTGTCTTTGTTATCGCCCACCGTCTATCGACGATTGTCAATTCCGATGTCATCATGGTGATGGACCACGGACGCATCATCGAGCGAGGCAACCATGCTTCCTTGATGGCAGAACGTGGAACCTATTACCGCCTGTACACCGGTGGACTTGAAATTGATTAAACAAAAAAAGCTTGAGCGTTGGCTCAGGCTTTTTTGGCTTATGGATAATGACTTCTTAGAAACTTTCCTTAGGTGAGTACGGACGTCAGCGAACTTCGAAGAAGTTCCATGACTAATTATTGAGCCTAAGGTCTCAATAATTCCGAGTGCCTGAAACGTTATTGCTTCAGGCACTTTTCTCACAGCGGAAAGTCTCGAAAATAAATAGTCATTCATCAAAAAGCCTGACTTCACTTTCAGGCTTTTTGCTTATTTCTCAAGTAATTCTTGGATCAAGTCTTCCATGGCAGCTGGCTCTGTTTTGGAGGAGAAGCGTTGGGCAACTTGGCCTTGTCGGTCGATGACAAATTTTGCGAAGTTCCATTCGATGCGTTTGCCCAGTGGTCCGGCTACTTGGCTTTTGAGCCAGTCATAAAGAGGAAGGGCTTCTTTACCATTAACCTTGGCTTTAGCGAATCGTGGGAAGGTGGTCTGGTAGTTGAGGCTGCAGAAGCTATTGATTTCTTCTGCAGTTCCTGGTGCCTGCCCCATGAATTGGTTACAGGGAATGTCTAGGATTTCCAGCCCCTTTTCCTGATAGCGCAGGTAGAGATCTTGCAGTCCTTGGTATTGCGGGGTTAGGCCACAACCTGTTGCTGTATTGACCACGATAAGAACCTTACCTTGGTAGTGAGAAAGGGGAATTTCCTCCCCATTCTGGTTTTCTAAAGAAAAATCATAAATGCTGGTCATAGGTGGTATCCTTTCAGTCTCTTCAGCTTTTATTGTAGCACAAATCTCCTAATATTGGGCCAAGAGGAGCATGACTTCTTGCTTTAGTCCCTCCTGTGAAAATGATATAATAAGAAGATAACAAGCTCTCAAGAAAATGCCAAAAGGAGAACGGATCGGATGAAATTACTCTATACGGATGTTCGGACCCCCTTGACCCAGGTCCTGACACAAGAAGCCGTAGGGTTAGTAGAACAGGGCAAGCGTGTGTTTTACATTGCGCCCAACTCTCTTTCCTTTGAAAAAGAAGCCAAGGTCTTGTCCTATTTAGAAGGTCAGGCTTCTTTTGCCATTACCGTCACGCGCTTTGCCCAAATGGCCCGTTATTTCATCCTGAATCAGGTTTTTGAGGAGCAACCCTTGGATGATATCGGTCTAGGCATGCTATTTTTTAAAGCTCTTTCCCAGATGAAGGAGCAGGATCTCAAAGTTTACGGGGCCCTGCGCAAGGATCCTCAGTTTATCCAGCAACTGGTCCAGCTCTATCATGAATTGCAGACGGCCCAGATGGATTTTACCGATTTAGAGTTGCTCGAGGAAGCTGAAAAAAGAGAGGACCTCTTGGCGATTTTTGAAGCGGTTTCTGAGATGCTGGTCAAGCACCAGTATGAATCTCAGTCCAAGATGGCCTTTTTCCTCAACCAGGTCGAAGAAGGGCACTTAGAGGAGCAATTAAAGAATGTGGCGATCGTCGTTGATGGCTTCACGCGTTTTTCTGCGGAAGAAGAGGCCTTGATTAGTCTCCTTCACCGAAAAGGAGTGGAGATTGTCATCGGGGTCTATGCCAGTGAAAAAGCCTATCGGGCAAGTTTTAGAGAGGGCAATCTTTACCAGGCCAGTGTTGACTTTCTCCTTCAGCTGGCAATGACTTTTGAGGTACAGCCACAGTATTGTGGGCAAGCGATCGAAGACTCTTTTAGTCGCATTACCCGCATGTTAGAAGCGCGCTACGATTTTTCACAAGTGGAAAATGAGCTCAGGGAATACGATCGAACAGCGGTCCAACTCTGGCAAACCAACACGCAAAAAGAAGAGTTGGAATTTGTCGCCAAATCCATCCGTCAGCGTCTTCATGATGGGGCACGCTATCGGGATATTCGGGTCTTGTTAGGCGATGTAGAAGCTTATCAACTGCAGCTCAAGACCATTTTTGACCAGTATCAGATCCCCTTTTACTTGGGACGAAGTGAGACCATGGTCCACCATCCCTTGATTCAGGTCATTGAATCATTAGGCCGGATCAAGCAGTTCAATTACCAGACAGAAGACGTCATCAACCTGTTAAAAACGGGTCTGTATAGTGATCTGACGCAAGAAGAAGTTGATGCTTTTGAGCAGTACCTTCGCTTTGCGGAAGTAAAGGGCGCTACAAAATTTCACAAGCCTTTTACTAGCAATCGTCAGGGTAAGTTTAATCTGGAAGAGCTCAATACTCTCCGGGAACGCGTCGTAGAACCTCTAGCTCCCTTCTTTTCACAGCGCAAACAAAAGGTGACCCAACTCTTAACCGCCTTTACAGAGTTTCTGCAAGAGGCCCAGCTTTCTCAGAATCTACAAGCTTTGATCAAGGATCTAGCCTTGGAGGAGCAGGAGCGCTATGACCAGGTCTGGAAGGCCTTCCTCCACGTCTTAGAAGAGTTGAACGTGGTCTTTGAGGACCAAGAGCTGACAGTGGATGACTTTTTGGCCCTCCTCTTATCGGGGATGCAATTGTCTCAATACCGGACAGTTCCTGCTACGGTCGATGTAGTGACGGTTCAGTCCTATGACTTGATTGAACCCTTGACAGCGCCTTATGTCTACGCGATCGGGCTGACCCAGGAGCGTTTTCCAAAGATTGCTCAGAACACCTCTCTACTCAGTGAAGAAGAGCGCCAGCAGCTCAATGAGGCCACCCAAGAAGGAGCAGAGCTCCAGGTGGTGACCAGTGAAAATCTCAAGAAGAATCGCTTTGTGGCTGTTTCTCTCCTCAATGCGGCGACCAACCAACTGGTCCTATCGGCCCCTAGCTTGGTCAATGAAATGGAAGACAGTGTCTCTCCTTACCTTGTCGAATTGACCAAGGAACCTATTGCCATCGAGTGGACGACCAAACAAGCCCAAGCTTCGAGTGATGACATCGGGACCTACCGGGCCCTCCTAGCGCGCGTGATCGAACTCCATCAAGAAGAAATTACGAGTGAGTTGTCTCCTGAAGAAGCCAGCTTTTGGGGTGTGGCGGTACGGGTCTTGCGCAAGAAATTAGCCGCTGAAGGCATCCAGATTCCTCAGATTTCAACGGAATTAAAGAGCCGTCAGCTTCAGTCGGATACGCTTCAAGCGCTCTATCCTGAGGGCAAAGCCTTGACCTTATCCGCTTCTGCCTTGAATGAATACTACAAGCACCAGTATGCCTTTTATCTGCGCTATGTTTTGGGCTTACAAGAGGATGAGACGATCCGACCAGATGCTCGCAGTTATGGGAATTTCTTGCATCGGATCTTTGAAAAAGTCTTAAAAGATAGCTCCGATCAAGCGTTTGATCGGCGTTTAAACGAGGCGATTCGAGAAACCAGCCAAGAAGCAGAGTTCCAGCAATTGTATGGAGAAAATGGAGAGACCGAGTTTATTCGCAACTTGCTTCTTGATACCGCGAAAACAACGGGGCGTGTCCTCGCCCAGCAAAATGGGATCGAGACCATCGGTGAGGAGACCCTCTTTGGAGGGAGTGCCCACACTTCTTATCCATTGTCTGATGGCAGGCTCTTACAGCTACGAGGCAAGGTGGACCGCATTGATCAATTGAGGGATCGGGGAGCCCTCGGAGTCGTGGACTACAAGTCCAGTCTGACGCAGTTCCACTATGACAAGTTCTTTAATGGACTGAATTCTCAATTGCCGACCTATCTTTCTGCGATTCAGGATTTGAAGGAGTACCAAGAGGAGCAGGGGATTTTCGGAGCCATGTATTTGGAAATGGGAGATCCTGTAGTGGATCTGAAAAAGACCAAGACAGTAGAGGATGCCATCAACCAAACCATGAAAAGTCAACAGTACAAGGGGCTCTTTATGGCAGATCAGGCGCCTTATCTGGGCGAGGCCTATGATAAAAACAAGGCTATGATGCTGAGTAAGGAAGAGCTGGACTTGCTCCTCTTGTACAACGCTTATCTCTATAAAACAGCAGCAGAAGGGATTCTCAAGGGGCAATTTGCCATCAATCCCTATAGTGAAAATGGGCGCAATATCGCACCATTCGTGGAGCAGTTTAAATCCATCACGGGATTTGAAGCCGATCGTCACCTAGGTCAGGCACGGTTCTTGACCAAACTAGACCAAAAAGGAATACGCGGTGAAAAGGTGAAAGCCGCTTGGATCGAGAAGATGAAGGAGGTCTTGAACAAATGATCAAACAAGCATTTTTGACAAGAGAAGAAATCAAGGCCCTTCAGGCCCAAGAGGCAGCTTCTACCAAAGAGCAAAAGCGGACACCAGAACAGATCGATGCCATCTATAGTTCGGGTACCAATATCTTGGTGTCAGCCTCTGCCGGATCAGGAAAGACCTTTGTCATGGTGCAGCGGATACTGGATCAGATGCAGCGTGGCATTTCGATTAAGGAGCTCTTTATCTCGACCTTTACGGTCAAGGCAGCAGGGGAGCTCAAGGAGCGTTTGGAAAGTGAACTTGGGAAAGCCCTGCAAGCGAGCGATGACCCAGAGCTCAAGCAACACCTGGCCCGTCAAATCGCAGATGTCGCCACCAGCGATATCGGAACCATGGACTCTTTTACCCAAAAGGTCCTAACGCGCTATGGCTATTTGCTTGGGTTGGCGCCTCAGTTTCGCATTTTACAAAACGCCAGTGAGCAACGCCTCTTACAAAATGAAGTTTTTCAAGCTGTTTTTGACCGCTATTACCAAGGGGAAAATCAAGAAGCCTTTGTCCAGATGGTCAAGAATTTCACCGGGCAGCGCAAAAATTTGACCTTGTTTAAAGAACAGGTCTACCAGATCTATGACTTTCTTCAGTCGACCAGTGACCCGGAGAAATGGCTGGAGGAGCATTTCCTAAAAGGCTATGAGGAGACTGATTTTGAACAGGTTGAAGGCGATCTGATGGAGAACATCCAGCAGGCCCTTTATGAGGCAGAAGGCTTTTTTGCCTTTCATTTGTCCAATGAAGGCCAAGCATTTGGTAAAGCTAAATATTTGGAAGCTGTAGAAGAGGTGATCGATCAGATTGGAAGCCTGACAGGTCGTGTCAATAAAGAGCAACTGACCTCTGTCCTAAAGGCAGTCGTCGCGATTAGTCGGGCTTCAAATGGGGGAGCCTTGACCAATAGAGTCCGGAAGGAAGAGCTAAAAGACCTAGTTTCGGCTTATAACCAGGATAAAACCATACATATCAATCGCCTCAGAGACTTGGAAAATCAGCTCTATCAGCTGGAATTCCAACAAACCTACCACCAAGAAGAAGGCCCCATGATCTCCTTGCTGCGGGACTTTATCAGAGACTTTGCTCGCGCTTACTTGGAGCGAAAAATCCAAGAAAAAGCTTATGAATTTGGGGATATCAGTCATTTTGCGATTCAAATTTTAGAGCAATTCCCAGAGGTGAGACAAGCCTATCAAGAGCGCTATCATGAGGTCATGGTCGATGAGTACCAGGATACCAACCACACCCAAGAGCGGATGTTGGACTTGCTGTCAAATGGCCACAATCGCTTCATGGTGGGGGACATCAAGCAATCCATTTACCGCTTCCGTCAGGCAGATCCACAGATTTTCAATGATAAATTTAAGGCCTACCAAGAAGAAGGGGCAAAAGGGCGTTTGATCCTGCTCAAGGAAAATTTCCGGAGTCATGTGGAAGTATTGGACGCGACCAATGATGTCTTTCGCCATTTGATGGACGAAGAGGTGGGCGAGATTGACTACAATCAAACCCACTATCTGGTTGCAGGAAGCGACAAGCAGCGGATGGCCTTGCCACAACATCGGGCAGAATTTTTGCTCTATGATGGCTCCCAAGACCAGGAAGAAAAGACCGAAGACGAGGAAGCTCCCCTTGGAGTCGAGACGATTTCCAAGGGAGAAATTCTCCTAGTCATCAAAGAAATTTTACGTCTCCATCGGGTAGAAAAAGTGCCCTTTAAAGAGATCACGCTCTTGACCGCGACTCGAACGCGAAATGATGCGATACTGGAAGCTTTTGACCAGTACCATATTCCGATTGTGGCAGATAGTGGACAAGCGCATTATCTTGAGTCACTGGAAGTGATGGTCATGTTGGATACCTTGCGGACCATTAACAATCCCTTGCATGATTATCCCTTGGTTGCTCTCATGAAATCCCCCATGTTTGACTTTGATGAAGATGAGTTGGCACGGATTTCCTTGCAGACCCTTCCAGAGCAAAAGCAAGTGGCCTTCTACCACAAGGTCCAGTTAGCCCTTGAGAAGACTGCAGAGCATGCAAATCTGATTGATGCTAAGCTCTCAGCTAAAATCGAGAACTTCCTTAAGGTTTTATCTACTTGGCGCGCTGCTTCTAAGACTTCTTCGCTCTATGATTTGCTGTGGAAAATCTATGAGGATCGCTATTACTATGACTATGTCGGCGCCCTTCCAAATGGGGCCCAGCGCCAGGCCAACCTCTATGCCTTGACGCTTCGGGCCAATGACTACGAGAAGGCCAGCTTTAAGGGCTTGTCGCGCTTCATTGTCATGATCGACAAGGTGATCGAAAATGAACACGATTTGGCCAGCGTCCCTCTTGCAGCACCAAAAGATGCTGTCCAGCTTATGACCGTCCATAAGAGTAAAGGGCTGGAATTCAAGTATGTCTTTATTCTCAATATGGACAAGGCCTTTAACCGTAAGGATCAATCGGGGCCGATTATCCTCAGTCGTCAAAAAGGGATTGGTTTTAAATATGTTGCGAACCTGCCGGTTAAGACAGAGAATCCTGCTGCTCCAGAAACCATTCGCCTGCAGATCGAAACGCCTTGCTACCAACGCAATGTGGAAGAAACAAAATTGGCCACGATTTCTGAGCAGATGCGTCTTCTTTATGTCGCTATGACACGGGCTGAGCTCAAGCTCTATCTGGTCGGAAAAGGCCGGGAGGACAAACTGCGTGATGCCGATTGGGGGACCAGTCGCAATGGTAAATTGGATCCGGAAAAACGAAAAGAATGGACCTCTTATCAGGACTGGCTTTTTGCCATTCAAGATGTGTTTGCCAAGAATACCCTGGCCTATGACACGCGTTTTGTGACAGATGAAGACCTGACACCAGACCAGCTGGAGCCACTAGAGAAGGAGAAGGATTCTCGGCTTGATCAGCTCAAGGATGTCCGCCAGTCAGAGGATATTCGTCGGGCCTTGGATATCTTGGAAAATGTTGATCGGCTCAATCAGCTCTATGCTTCGGCCATTCATTTACCAAGTGTCCGTACACCTAGTCAGATCAAGAAATTCTACGAGCCAGTCATGGATGCCAATGGCGTCCAGATTATGGATGCAAAGACTGTGACACCTGAGTTTGAGCTGCCAACTTTTGGTCAAGAAAAATCCGTGACAGGAGCTCAAGTCGGAAGTGCTGTCCATGAACTCATGCAGCGCGTGCCTCTTGGAGAAGAAATCACGCTAGATACACTGCATCAAGCTATGGAGCAAGTTCAAGCAGAGCCAGCGGTCAAAGCCCGCATCAAGCTAGAGGCCATCCTTGCTTTTTATGAGACGCCTTTGGGGACCTTGCTTCAAAAAGAGGCCTCTCGAGTCCGTCGCGAAGCTCCCTTTGCCATGCTGAAGAAAGATCCAGCCAGTGGTGAGGACTTCGTCGTGCGGGGGATCTTGGATGGTTACTTGGTGCTAGAAGATCGGATCCTGCTTTTTGATTACAAGACGGATCACTACAAGGTTCCTAGCCAATTGGTCGAACGCTACCGGGATCAGCTCGATCTATATGCAGAAGCTCTTCGTCGTTCTTATGGCAAAGAGCAAGTAGAAAAATACCTCGTGCTTCTAGGAGGAATCCATCTAGAAGTGGTGAAAGTGGAGTAAATCATGGCAATTGCACAGGAAAACATCGAACGGATCCAAAGAATGGAAGGTTATTTGAATGACTATGCCAAGACTTTGGAAGAAACCAAAAAAGCAGTGGATCAGCTAAAAGAGCATCAAGAAAGCTATATCCAACTGCGCGATTATTATAGTAGTCAGGCCTATTTTGATGATTTGGACCTGTCCAATCAAGCTGACTTTCCAGCAGCTCTTCCTTGTAGTGTCTTGTCCGAAGATGCCGTCTATGATTTGTTAGACGAGCATTTTCAGATGGGAGTCGAACTCTTGGAGATCGCAACGAAGATGATCAAAGAACGGTGAAATTTCAATCTAATTTTCTTTGAACCACACAAAAAAAGCTCCGGTTTCCCGGAGCTTTTTGAATGATTAGTGTGAGACACGGCGACGTGCTGCTTTTTTGCGGTTT
>CAKPZX010000043.1 GCA_934215455.1 uncultured Streptococcus sp. | reverse complement strand
CAAAGTACTAGCCGGATCTACGTGGTCAGTCGTCAAAACCAAGACAACAATGCCTTGACAAACTCTGATTTGCAGGCTGGTTCTTACTTGGTTAAGGACTACCGTGAGATCATTCTTTCTCAAAATGTTTTGAGCCAAGCCATTGAAGAATTGAAACTCGATATGACACCGGCTGAATTGTCGAAAAAGATCAGTGTATCCGTTCCGACAGATACTCGTATCCTTTCGATCACGGCTAAGGATGGAGATCCAAAAGAAGCGGCCCGCATTGCCAATGGCCTTCGGAATGTAGCAGCTGAAAAGATCATTGCTGTGACCAAGGTGTCAGATGTTACGACCTTGGATGAAGCAGAAGTGCCTCAAACACCTTCTTCACCAAATATCCGACGCAATGTCCTTCTTGGTTTTATTGCTGGAGCTGGTTTGATGGTGGTTCTCATGGTCGTCGTAGAAGTCTTGGACGATCGTGTTAAGAGACCAGAAGATATCGAAGAGTTGATGGGCTTAACCTTACTTGGTATTGTGCCTGATATTAAGAAACTGTAGACTGGGGATCGCATGAATACGTTAGAAATTTCAAAAAATAAATTACAAGAAATTCGGAAGGCAGAAGAGTACTTCAATGCCCTTGCGACGAATATCCAATTGAGTGGGGTGGACTTAAAAGTCATCGCCATCTCATCTGTTCAAGAAAATGAAGGGAAATCAACCACTTCAACCAACTTGGCCGTTGCCTTTGCGCGTGCGGGCTACAAGACTCTTTTGGTCGACTGTGACATCCGGAACTCTGTCATGACAGGGATTTTCCGTAGCCGTGATAAGATCCAAGGCTTGACCGACTTCTTATCTGGTCGTAGCCAATTGGACCAAATCTTGTATGCGACTGATTTTCCAAACTTGGATATCATCGAGTCTGGACAGGTCGCGCCAAACCCAACAGGTCTCTTGCAAAGCAAGAACTTCACTGTGATGATGGATGCCCTGCGTGAGCATTTTGACTACATCATTGTCGATACGCCTCCAATCGGGGTCGTGATCGATGCGGCCATTATCGCCCAACGCTGTGATGGAACTGTCTTGATCACAGAATCTGGTGCCAATGGACGCAAGGCTGTCCAAAAGGCCAAGGACCAATTAGAACAAACAGGCACACCTTTCTTAGGAGTAGTGCTCAATAAATTTAACATTAAAGCTGCTGAGTATGGTTCATATGGTGGATATGGATCTTACGGAGAGTATGGGAAAAAGTAAAGAATAGGATTGAGGGAAAATGGGAGAAGAAAGAATTGAACTGGAAAAACTAAATATTGTTCTCTTTCAAAGTTTAGCTGTCCTATTTTCAGCTTACATTGTGAGTCTTTTTAAGGATGCAGAATACACGTCGCAGACAATTGCGATTCTCTATCTCTTGCATTTTGTATCCTTTTACATTAGCAATATTGCCTATCGTTTTTATAGCAGAGGCTATCTAGATGAGCTCTTTCAGGTCTTGAAATACAATGTATTTTTCGCTGTTGGGATCACCTTTACCTCTTTTATGCTCGATGGGGTCTTTTCCATCTCTCGTCGGGGGATGATCTACTTCTTTCTTTTGAATACGTTTTCTGTCTATGTCATGGATCTCTTGCTCAAGAGATACCGGAAGTCTGTTTCACCACGGCGGAAAAGCTCGAGAAAGATTTTCCTGATTACAGCGACTAGTCGGATGGAAAAAGTCTTTGATATTCTGCATTCGCCCAGCCTCTATCATGGGGAATTGATCGGTGTCACCGTCATGGACGATACGGATTTTGCTCATTCAGGTGTACGGGTGGTGCAGCCAGATCAAATGATGAACTTTGTGACCAAGGAAGTGGTGGATGAAGTGTTTATCAATCTGCCAAGTGAGGATTACAATATTAGTGATTTCGTCTCGGAGTTTGAGAGTATGGGGATCGATGTATCAGTCAATCTCAATGCCTTTAACTTCGCTTCCTTAGGCAATAAACGGGTTCGAGAACTTGGGGGACTAAGTGTCGTCACTTTCTCAACCAATTTCTACAAACCAAGCCACGTATTTGCCAAACGTCTCTTAGATATTGTAGGAGCCCTCTTTGGTCTCTTGATTTGTGGACTAGTGAGTATCGTTTTGGTCCCTCTAATCCGCAAAGATGGTGGCCCTGCCTTCTTTGTACAGAAGCGGGTCGGAAAGAACGGACGGTATTTCAACTTCTATAAATTCCGCTCCATGCGTGTGGATGCCGAAGAGATTAAGAAAGATCTCATGGCGCAAAACACCATGACAGGTGGGATGTTTAAGATGGAAAACGATCCACGGGTCACACCAATCGGACGCTTTATCCGTAAGACCAGTCTGGATGAATTGCCACAATTTTACAATGTTCTGATCGGTGATATGAGTTTGGTCGGGACTCGTCCTCCAACGGTAGACGAATACCAAGACTATACGCCAGCCCAAAAACGCCGACTCAGTTTCAAGCCAGGGATTACAGGCCTTTGGCAAGTGAGCGGACGCAGTGAGATTACAGATTTTGACGAAGTGGTCAAACTCGACGTTGCATACATGGATGGTTGGACGATCTGGAGAGATATTCAGATCCTGCTCAAGACCGTGAAGGTTGTACTTAGAAAAGAAGGAGCGAAGTAGGAAACTGCCTACTTCGTCCTTTCCATGTTAGGAGAAAAATGACACAATCAATTTATATCGTTGGTTCCAAAGGTATTCCAGCAAAATATGGTGGTTTTGAGACCTTTGTTGAGAAGTTGACCGAATTCCAACAAGACAAAGATATTCAGTATTATGTAGCTTGTATGCGGGAAAATTCTGCGAAGTCAGGAATTACTGAAGATACTTTCGAGCATAATGGCGCAATCTGTTACAACATTGATGTCCCTAATATCGGTCCTGCGCGTGCTATTGCTTATGATATCGCAGCACTTAACAAGGCGATTGAAATCGCAAAAGAAAACAAGGATCAAGCCCCGATTTTTTATGTCTTGGCTTGTCGGATTGGTCCCTTTATTTCAAGGATTAAAAAGAAAATCAAGGCTATCGGAGGAACTCTGATGGTCAATCCGGACGGCCATGAGTGGCTTCGGGCCAAGTGGAGTCTTCCGGTTCGTAAATACTGGAAGTTTTCTGAACAACTCATGGTCAAACACGCTGATCTTTTGATCTGTGATAGCAAGAATATCGAAGCCTATATTCAGAAGGATTACGCTAAGTATCAACCTAAGACCACCTATATCGCCTATGGGACAGATACAAGTAAGTCGATCCTGAGTAAAGAAGACGAGAAAGTACGGACTTGGTTTGCGAATAAGCAAGTTGCTGAAGGAAACTACTATCTTGTCGTAGGTCGCTTTGTGCCGGAAAACAACTATGAAGCTATGATTCGTGGCTTTATGCAGTCCAATTCACAAAAAGATTTTGTCCTGATTACCAATGTAGAACAAAACAAGTTCTATGAACAGTTGCGTAAGGATACAGGATTTGATCAAGATCCTCGAGTGAAGTTTGTCGGGACGGTCTATGATCAAGAGTTGCTCAAATACATTCGTGAGAATGCCTTTGCTTATTTCCATGGTCATGAGGTAGGTGGTACCAATCCATCCCTTCTTGAGGCACTAGAGTCTACTAAGCTTAATCTCTTGTTGGATGTTGGTTTTAACCGTGAAGTCGGTGAAGATGGGGCGCTCTATTGGAAAAAAGATCAATTGGCACATGTCATCGATCAAGCTGAGCAATTAGACGTTCAAGCAATCGAAGATCTTAATCAAAAATCAAGTCAACGGATTGCAGAAGCTTTTACTTGGGAAAAGATTGTCACAGACTACGAGAAAGTATTTAAAGGTTAGAAATGCAGAAAATATTATATCTTCATGCTGGTGCCGAAATGTATGGTGCTGACAAGGTTTTGTTAGAGCTTATTAAAGGATTGGATAAAGATGCTTTTGAAGCACACGTTATTTTACCCAACGACGGTGTCTTAGTGGGTGCTTTAGAAGAGGTCGGTGCAAAGGTTAAAGTTATTGATTACCCAATCTTGCGCCGTAAATATTTTAATCCAAAAGGGATTCTTGAGTACTTTGGCTCCTATAACCGTTACTCCAAACAAATTGCGCAGTATGCTAAGGAGAATGGCATTACTCTTATTCACAATAATACGACTGCGGTACTTGAGGGGATTTATCTTAAACGTAAGTTGAAATTACCTTTGATTTGGCATGTGCATGAAATTATCGTCAAGCCAAAAGCCATTTCAGATTTTATCAACTTTTTGATGGGTCGCTATGCGGATACCATTGTGACAGTTTCAAATGCTGTAGCTAATCATGTCAAGCAGTCTCGTTTTGTCAAAAATGACAAAGTTCAAGTCATCTATAATGGTGTTGACAATGC
This sequence comes from uncultured Streptococcus sp., assembly GCA_934215455.1. Lineage (GTDB taxonomy): Bacteria > Bacillota > Bacilli > Lactobacillales > Streptococcaceae > Streptococcus. The sequence goes on along the minus strand of CAKPZX010000043.1, from coordinate 8,529 downwards.
CGTCTATCAGGTGATGGATGCTAGCGCGGTCCGTGACCAGTTTGGCATCGCACAGGATGCCTTGGTTATCGGAATGGTTGGTCGAGTGAATGCTTGGAAAGGTCAAGGCGACTTCCTAGAAGCCGTGACCCCAATCTTGCAGGCAAATCCAAAGGCAGTAGCCTTTCTAGCAGGGAGTGCTTTTGAAGGTGAAGAATGGCGCGTGGATGAGTTGGAAAAAGCTATTTCAGAATCACCAGTAGCTGAACAAATCAAGCGTATCGATTATTATAGTAAGACAACAGAGCTCTATAATATGTTTGATATCTTTGTCTTGCCAAGTACCAATCCAGATCCTCTACCAACTGTAGTCCTCGAATCAATGGCTTGTGGCAAACCTGTAGTCGGCTATCGTCATGGTGGTGTCTGTGAGATGGTCAAGGAAGGTGAAAATGGCCTTCTCGCTACTCCAAATCAGCCTGAAGAATTGTCTAAGGCTATCCAAGAATTAGCAGAGAACACTGAGAAAAGAGAACAATTTGGTCAGGCCTCTGTCCAACGCCAAAAAGAACTCTTCTCATTACAAAGTTATATTCGGAATTTTTCGGAGTTGTATAAGAAATATTAAATAATCAAATTCGCTGAAAAAGGATTATATCCGAGCTGGTTTAAAGATTTACCATATATCATTGAATGTTGTAAGTCAGTTAGATCAGAGAGGAGAAGAATTAGAGTAGAATAAAAATTTAGGTAAATAATCTATGAAACCACTATTAACTGTCGTCATTCCAGTATATAATGTTGAAAGATATTTAAAACGTTGCATTGAAAGTGTTCTTGCCCAAGAATGGGAGGACTATGAGATTCTACTTGTTGATGACGGGAGTACTGATTATTCTCCTCAAATCTGTGATGACTATGTTAAGGCTTATGACTTTATCTCAGTTATTCATAAAGAAAATGGTGGACTTTCTGAAGCACGGAACACAGGTATTTCTCATGCCAAAGGAGAATATGTTTATTTTCCTGATTCAGATGATTGGATTGAACCAGATACCTTTATAGCGTTAGCAGAAGCGCTAGAATCTCAAGAGTTTGATATTATTTCTTTTAATCGTGAGTTTGTGAAGGGTGAAGAAGATGCTATAGTTTCAGAACTAGAAGTGACTCAAGTATTTGAAGGTAAAGATGCCTTTGTGCAAATGCTGAAGCATAGTTATATTACTGGGTTTGCTAATGATAAAATCTATCGAAAATCATTATTCACTGATCATAACATTCAGTTTCCAATTGGGAAATACTATGAGGATCTTGGCACTAATTACAAACTCTTTCTTGCGGCTAAGAAGGTCTATGCAACTAATCAAAAATACTATCACTACTTAATCGACAACCCAGATTCTATTACACAGTCTTGGAATGAAAAAAAGTTTAGAGATATGTTTGGGTTTTATAAAGAAATGTTTTATTCAGATTTTGTACGTTCGCAATTAAATCAAGAAGAGTTGCATATCTCACAACTGTATTATGTAAATGGATTGACTCATATTTTAGCTAGCTTGTATAAAGCTAAGCTAGATCGTCAATATGCTGAAATAAGAAATGATGTCAATCAGGAATTAAGAAAAAATAAAATAATGTATAGTGAAATAAAATACCTACCAAATAGGATGAAATATTTGTTATACCGTTTGAACTTGTTGAAGATGGCTTTTACTATACAAGGAATGAAGTAAGAGATTTAGGGGATTATGTTGAAGTACTCAGTCATTATACCGGTGTACAATGTAGAGAACTATCTTCATCGTTGCATCAATAGTATACTTGTCCAAGAATATACTGATTTAGAAATTTTATTGATAGACAATGGATCTACTGATAGTAGTGGCAGTATTTGCGATACTTATGCTAGTGAGTACTCAAATATCTCGGCCTATCATATTGAAAACCATGGTGTCGGTTCAGCTCGAAACTTTGGTTTAGCAAAAGCTCAAGGTGAGTTTATTTGTTTTGTAGACGCGGATGATTATCTAGTAGGAAACTTGTTTTCTGATATGGAAAATCAGTTGGATTCTAGCTTAGATTTATTGGTATTTAGCTACTATAACTCTCTTGAAAAGAATTTATCGGAAACGGCTAGATCAGCAAAAATTCTTCCTATTGAAGGAAAAAAAGATAGGAATCAGTTCATTGCTCTCTTTACAGAATTATTTTTATCAGACATGATGTATACTGTTTGGAATAAAATTTATCGTAGAGAGTTCTTGGAAGAGCATCGAATAATGTTTGAGCAGTATGAATTAGGAGAAGATGTTCGATTCAATTTAAAAGTATACGAGCGTGTTAATAGAATTTCCTTTTCACAAACTTGTTATTATGTTTATATCTCGGGTAGAGTAGGCTCTGCGATGGGACAGTATAATCCCAAACGAATGAGCTGTCAATTGGAAGAACTAGGGAAAATTGATCAGCTGATGATGAGATGGAATATTCATGATGATCAATTTATTGATCAAATAAAAGCTCGTATTTTGATGAGTAACATACAGAATATTTCGATTCAAAACATATCGTTGTTTTTGAAACGGAGATATGTTGAAGCACTGTGCAAAAATTCAGAGATGACTGCTTTATTAAATCAAGTGAATTCTTTTCTTCATCCGCTTGTTAGATTTTTATTGTATTGGAGAATGTACATTGCAGTGATTTTTCTCAAAAGGTTACAAATGTTGTTGAAGTGGAGGCATCCATCATTTCATAATGGTGTGCCATATAAATATTAATCTTATTCTAATGAATGAAAGGTTTGGAAGACTATAGTGGTGAACAATCGTTTTATCTCAGAAAAAATTTACATATTTACCTTATTTATATGGGTTGTTGTTGCTTCATTAGTCACAACCACTTATTTTATTCGATTAGATGGTTTTTTATCGCTTTATCGTTCATTACTCTATTTTACGATTTTCGCACTGTTGATAAAAGAGTTGATGAACTTGCCTAGGACTCTATATTACTTTAGATTTCATTGGAAGCAACTACTAGTCGTAATAGCTTTATTCATTTCGATGTTGATAGTTGCAAAGAATCGTGATGGAATGTTGGATATAAATGTTCTACTTCTTGTTTTCTCTGCTAGGGATATCGATTTTAGAAAATTATTAGGGACTTTCTCTCTAGCTACATTTCTTGTACTTTGTTTGACGATTTTTGCAAGTAGAAAAGGTATCATCACAAATATGTTCATGAATGCAGATGGTGGTTATCGCTTTAGTTTGGGGTTTAACTACGTTTCATTTGCTTCACAGAGAATGTTTTTTGCCTTGTGTAGTTATCTAATGTTTCGAGGTAAAAAAATTACATACATTGAATTGTTGGCCTTGCTTTTGGCTACGATTTATATGTATCAACAAACTTCGACATCCAGTCCATTTTATTTGAGTATTTTGATACTTACCTATGCATTGTTTAGTCTTAAAATCATTAAAAAAGGCTTTATTATTGAAAACTTCTGGTTGAAAAAGATTGCAAATTATGGTTTTATTCTTGCTTTAATCATTACTTTATATTTCTGTTTTTACTCATCTGGAAATCTCTTCCATTTAGTAGACCAGTTTACTCATAATCGATTGCGATTAAGTGTGGAAGGTTTTCGAAATTTTGGGGTATCTTGGTTAGGGCAACACATTATATTTACAACAATGGACATTTTTGGGAATTTTACTAGTAATTATAATTTTATTGATAGTTCTTTTGTTCAGCTGTTGGTTATTGATGGTTTGATCGTCAGTGCCTTCATGTTGTTTGCTCTTACTAAAGTTATGAAATATTTTGTATCAATTCGAAAAGATATCGTACTTGCCTGTTTAGGAATTATGATTATCCATGGTATGTTTGATCCTCAGATGTTGGTTCTTCGCTATTCTCCATTAATTTTGTTCATTAGTCGATTGTTTATTATGAATTCAGATAATAACATTGAATAAAAAAGAGTTTAGTTCAGTTAAAAAAGAAAGATTAAGACGAGTTACATCCCTATGAAAGTTCTTAAAAATTACGCCTATAATCTCTCCTACCAGTTGCTGGTGATTATCTTACCGATTATTACCACTCCGTATGTGACACGGGTCTTTAGCTCGAATGACTTGGGGACCTATGGCTATTTCAACTCTATCGTCACCTATTTTATCCTTTTGGCGACCTTGGGAGTGGCTAACTATGGAACCAAGGAGATTTCAGGACACCGCAAAGACATCCAAAAGAATTTCTGGGGGATTTATACCCTCCAGTTAGGAGCGACCTTTGTGTCCATCCTGCTCTATGTTTTGCTGTGCTTGGCGCTTCCTTCTATGCAAAACCCCGTGGCCTATATTTTGGGGCTCAGTTTGGTTTCAAAGGGACTCGACATCTCCTGGCTCTTTCAGGGATTAGAGGATTTTCGTAAGATTACCGTTCGAAATATCACGGTCAAACTGGTTGGAGTCATCTCCATCTTCTTGTTTGTCAAATCTGCCAATGATCTGTATCTCTATGTATTCTTACTCACCATCTTTGAGCTCTTAGGTCAGCTCAGCATGTGGCTACCTGCTCGTGAATTCATTGGGAAAGCCCATTTTGATATGGCTTACGCACGGGTGCATTTAAAACCGGTCATTCTGCTCTTTTTACCGCAGATTGCCATTTCCCTCTATGTCACCTTGGATCGGACTATGCTGGGGGCTCTCGCCTCTACAAAGGATGTAGGGATTTACGACCAGGCCTTGAAATTGGTTAATATTTTGCTGACCCTTGTGACGTCTTTAGGAAGCGTCATGCTTCCGCGCGTGGCGAGTCTCTTGGCTTCAGGAGATCACAAGGCTGTCAATAAGATGCACCAAATGTCCTTTTTGATCTATAATTTGGTCATTTTCCCAATTATTGCGGGTATGCTGATCGTCAACGATGACTTTGTTCGATTCTTCTTAGGAAAGGATTTCCAAGATGCTCGCTATGCCATCGCTATCATGATCTTCCGTATGTTCTTCATCGGATGGACCAATATCATGGGGATTCAAATTCTCATCCCGCATGATAAGAACAAAGAATTTATGCTGTCAACTACGATTCCTGCTATCGTCAGTGTCGGGTTGAATGTGCTCTTCTTACCTCATTTTGGTTTTATTGGTGCAGCCATTGTATCCGTCTTAACAGAATCTTTGGTATGGCTGATTCAACTGTACTATACCCGTCATTACCTCAAGGAAGTTCCGATTATCGGTGCGATGACAAAAATTATTTTTGCATCTGCTGTGATGTATGGCCTCTTGCTACTTGTAAAACCATTCCTACATTTCACCCCTACTCTGAATGTATTCGTGTATGCGGTGCTTGGTGGGATCATTTATCTGATCGCTATCCTATCTCTGAGAGTGGTAGATGTGAAAGAATTAAAACAAATATTTAAGAAATAATGGAGTCTACTATGTACGATTATCTGATTGTTGGTGCTGGTTTGTCTGGAGCCATTTTCGCACATGAAGCTACAAAACGTGGTAAAAAAGTAAAAGTGATTGACAAGCGTGATCACATCGGTGGAAATATCTACTGTAAAGAGATTGAAGGCATCAATGTTCACAAGTATGGTGCCCACATTTTCCATACGTCCAATAAAAAAGTGTGGGACTATGTCAACCAGTTCGCTGAATTCAACAACTATATCAACTCACCAGTAGCTAACTACAAGGGCAGTCTTTACAATCTTCCCTTCAACATGAATACTTTTTATGCTATGTGGGGTACTAAGACTCCTCAAGAGGTTAAGGATAAGATTGCGGAGCAAACGGCTGATATGAAGAATGTTGAACCGAAAAACTTGGAAGAACAAGCCATCAAGTTGATCGGTCCAGATATCTATGAAAAATTGATTAAGGGCTATACAGAAAAACAATGGGGACGTTCTGCCACAGATCTTCCACCATTTATCATCAAACGTCTTCCAGTTCGTTTGACCTTTGATAACAACTACTTTAATGACCGTTACCAAGGAATTCCAATCGGTGGTTACAACGTCATTATTGAAAATATGTTGGGTGATGTAGAAGTAGAACTTGGAGTTGACTTCTTTGCCAATCGTGAAGAGCTTGAAGCTTCAGCTGATAAAGTTGTCTTTACAGGAATGATTGACCAGTACTTTGACTACAAACATGGTGAGTTGGAGTACCGTAGTCTTCGTTTTGAACACGAAGTCTTGGATGAGGAAAACCATCAAGGAAATGCGGTGGTCAACTACACAGAGCGTGAGATTCCTTATACTCGGATCATCGAGCACAAGCACTTCGAGTATGGAACTCAGCCTAAGACAGTCATCACCCGTGAGTATCCAGCTGACTGGAAACGTGGGGATGAACCCTACTATCCAATCAATGATGAAAAGAACAACGCCATGTTTGCTAAGTACCAAGAAGAAGCTGAGAAAAACGACAAGGTTATCTTCTGTGGACGTTTGGCAGACTATAAATACTACGACATGCACGTGGTTATTGAGCGTGCTCTAGAAGTCGTTGAGAAAGAATTTACTAAATGACACAAGAAAAAATTGATATCGTTGTTCTCTGGGTAGATGGAAGTGACCCAGAGTTTATCCGTGAAAAACAAACCGTTACGGGTCAAGTAGCAGATTTGGACCAAGAAATCGACGGTGAGCAACGTTATCGTGATTATGGTATTTTTAATTATTGGTTCCGTATGATTGAAAAGCATGCTCCTTGGGTAAATAAAGTTTACTTAGTCACCAATGGACAAAAACCAGAATGGTTGAACTTGGAGCATCCAAAACTTAAATTGGTTACTCATAAGGAATTTATGCCTAATGAATATCTACCTACCTATAATTCAGCAGCTATTGAGCTTAATCTTCATCGGATTGAAGGATTGTCGGAGAACTATTTGTATTTCAATGATGATATGTACTTGATTAGAGATAGTCAACCTTCAGATTTTTATAAAAATGGTCAACCCAGGCTTTTAGCAGTATACGATGCTTTAGTTCCATGGTCACCATTTACGAAAACTTACCACAATAACGTTGAATTAATCTATCGGCATTTTCCTAATAAGAAGGCTTTGAAATCTTCGCCTTGGAAATTCTTTAATTTCCGTTATGGTTCCTTGGTTTTGAAAAACTTGTTACTCTTGCCCTGGGGTCCGACAGGATACGTGAACCAACATTTACCTGTTCCAATGAAGAAAAGCACTTTGGCACATTTATGGGAAATTGAAGGAGAAGCGTTAGATAAAACATCACGGAATCAATTGAGAGACTATGGAGTAGATGTTAATCAATATATCTGTCAGCACTGGCAAATTGAAAGTAATCAGTTTTTCCCTATGTCAAAGAATTTTGGAGTGTCGATAGATTTAAATCAAGTAGATCGGTTAGAAAGTATCTTTAAAGACAAACGCAAAAAACTGCTTTGTGTGAATGATGATATTGACTTTAAAGAAGAGTATATCATTCGTTTTAAGGAAATCTTAAAAGAACACTATCCTGAAAAATCAGCTTTTGAAAAATGAGAATTAAGAGATGAAATACTATTTAAAAGAAGAATTTTTACACGATAACAATGTTAAAAATGCGGGTAATAAGGCACGTAATGACGTTGAAGAAATTGTAAAGAGAGAAGGCTATCAAGCCTTGGTTCTTTCAGTTGACAATTGGTATGAGATGAGCACACTTAAAGCTCAACTTCATAAATCGAAGGCTTTTGGTCAGGCCTTGGATCAATTGCAACAGGGAGATGAGTTGCTGATCCAGTTTCCAATGCTTCACCATAGCTTTTTTACGACACATCATGTGAAGAAAGCACAGAAAAAAGGGGTAAAAGTTAATTTCATTATCCACGATTTAGAAGCTCTTCGTTATGTCAATGTTGAGAATTTCCCTTTAAAGCACAAGATTCGTATTCAGGTTCAAGAATCAGGTCTTCTTGGTGCAGCTGATGGGATCATCGCCCACAATCCAGTTATGAAATCTGTCTTGGTGGATAAAGGGATTGATGCAGATAAGATTGTCAGCCTTGGTATTTTTGACTATTTAATTCCAGATTTCCAAGAAAACAACGAACTGTCAAAAAATCAGCCAATTATTGTAGCTGGTAATTTGGCACAAGAAAAAGCTGGCTATCTTTACTCACTTCCTGCAGAACCTGCCTATAACCTTTATGGCGTAGGTTTTGACGAGAGTAGAGCACTTGAAAACGAGACCTACTTTGGTTCTTTCCTACCGGATGAACTTCCTGCAGCCCTTGAGGGTGGTTTTGGACTAGTCTGGGATGGGGATAGTGCAGAAACTTGTAGTGGTGTTTTTGGCGAGTACCTTCGCTACAATAACTCTCACAAGGCGTCGCTTTATCTAGCATCGGGCTTCCCGCTTGTAGTATGGAAACAGTCAGCCTTATCTCACTTTGTGCTTGAGAAGGGCTGTGGGATTGCAGTAGAGTCTCTTCATGACTTGAAGGAGACAATCGACAATCTTTCAGATGCCGATTACCAAGATTTGGTAGACAATGCCAA
>CAKPZX010000042.1 GCA_934215455.1 uncultured Streptococcus sp. | reverse complement strand
AGAGCCCACTCAACCACTGCGTCTTGCTCGACAATCCAAAAATAATTGAGAGGCTAGGACTTTTGCCCCAGCCTCTTTTTTGTGTTAAAAAATATAAAAAATTGGTTCATAAATTAATTTATTCGATAGAATTATCAATCGTCTACTTAAACTTTCCGCTGTGAGAAAAGTGCCTGAAACAATATCGTTTCAGGCACTCGGGAGTTTTGAGACCTTAGGCTCAAAACTAAGTCATGGAACTTCATCGAAGTTCGCTGACGTCCGTTCTCACCTAAGGAAAGTTTCTAAGAGGACCTTGTCTACATTCTAATTTCTGAGCTTCTCTTATTACATGATCCCGTTCTTTCCTGTCGGTAGGCTAATCCCTGCTTCCATCAAGGCATCATGGTAGAGTTTATAGTAGGTATGATAGACAGTCGTCTGGGTTCCATTTTGCGCAGTCATCGCGATGCGGAAGGAATAACGACCATTTTTTTCGATCTGTGGGCCTAAAATCGTAGGACCTGTCAACACTTCTGGGTGTTTGTCTTGTTGAGACTGGTTGACCTGAGCAATCACCTGATAGATCTTGTCGAGATCGGTATTTGCATCTAGCGGAATATCGATCAGCACGCGCATATCGCCACGAGAGAGATTGCTGACGACAGTGATGTTGCGATTCGGAACAAAGTGGAGAGTCCCATCAAAGTCCCGCACCTGGGTCGTCCGAATTCCGACACTGCTGACGATTCCGGCAATATTGATAGATCCATTCGTGAGACGAACATTGTCTCCCACGTCCAACTGGCGTTCTAAAAGGATGAAGAAACCATTGACCAAATCGGAAAGAAAACCTTGGGCTCCCATCCCAATCGCTACCCCAGCAATCCCAGCACCAGCTAAGAGACTAGAGACTGGAAGACCCAGAATTGACAAGATCCAGTAGATCAAGATGAAATACAAACAATAGTTTAAGAGGCTCTCAACCAAACGGAGAATCGTATTTTTACGGGCTTCATCCTGCACCGTATACTTAAAGGAAGGGGTTAATATCCGCTTCACCAGACTATGGATGACCTTTTTAGCGATAAAAAATAAAAGAAAGACAAAAATCAGAGAGATACATTTTGATATCAGATCATCAAAAATATTTGTCCAGTCTATTTTACTGAAATAACGTTGGAAAGCTTGACTCATTTATTCGGGCCTTTCTAGCAAAGAATAGTATGATTATATCAAATATTCGGAAATAAGGCTATTTTTTGGAAATTTCATTGCTTTTCCCCCCTAACTATCGTATAATATTCCTTAATTATTTTTTAAGGAGGTCTTGCATGATTCATCGACTGATTACCACTTGGAATAAAACCAACCTTATGAAAAGGATCGCAATCGGGATTGTACTTGGAGTCATCCTAGCACTTATCTTTCCGAAAGCAACTGGTATTGGACTCTTAGGTCAGTTCTTTGTTGGAGGGCTCCGTGCGATCGCACCTCTTCTGGTCTTTGCGCTCGTCGCAAATGCTCTCTCCCAACACCAAAAAGGGACAGAGACCAATATGAAAAAGGTTATCGTCCTCTATCTCCTAGGAACCTTTGCTGCTGCCTTCGTCGCTGTTTTGGTCAATTACATCTTCCCGATCACCATTACCCTGACTGGAAAGGCTGCTGAAGGATCCTCTCCAAACGGGATTGGCGAAGTGATTAGTAACCTCTTGCTCAAGATCGTCGACAACCCTGTCAACGCCTTGCAGCAAGCCAACTACATTGGGATCCTTTCTTGGGCAACCGTCTTTGGGATTGCCATGAGAGAGGCGAGTGAACATAGTAAAGACCTCCTACAAACCCTAGCAGACATCACTTCAAAAATCGTTGAGTGGATTATCAACCTAGCTCCATTTGGGATCTTAGGCTTGGTCTTCACGACCATCGCTGGCCAAGGACTCAGCGCCCTTAGTAACTACGGGATTCTCTTACTTGTTTTGGTTGGTACCATGGCATTTGTAGCCCTGGTCATCAATCCATTGATCGTCTTTTTCATGATTCGTAAGAATCCCTATCCCCTTGTTTTTAAATGCCTCCGTGTCAGTGGGGTAACAGCCTTCTTCACCAGAAGTTCTGCAGCCAACATCCCTGTCAATATGCGTCTCTGTGAAGAGCTGGGTCTCAATCCAGATACCTACTCTGTTTCTATCCCTCTTGGATCTACCATTAACATGGCAGGTGCAGCGGTCACCATCAATACCTTAACCCTTGCAGCAGCCAATACTTTAGGGATTCAGGTTGACTTTGGAACGGCGCTCATTCTGAGTGTGGTAGCGGCTATCTCTGCTTGTGGCGCATCTGGAGTTGCAGGAGGATCTCTCCTTCTCATCCCTGTTGCTTGTAGCCTCTTTGGCATCACCAATGATTTGGCCATGCAAGTCGTCAGCGTCGGCTTTATCATCGGGGTCATCCAAGACTCTTGCGAAACAGCCCTCAACTCTTCGACAGATGTGCTCTTCACCGCCATCGCCGAAATGAGTAGCTGGCCAAAAGAAAAACGCTATTAAATGATCCGATCTCAAATAGACAAGAAAACCCAGATCTCGCGATCTGGGTTTTCTTATTTCTTAAAGTATTGTTTGCTTTCTTTGATGATGACAGGGGAGAGAGCTAAAAGAGCTATCAGGTTAGGCAAAGCCATCAGCCCATTCACAATATCCGCAATCACCCAGACCAGATCCAGCTTAAGGAAGCCTCCCAGTCCAACCATAAAAACAAAGAAGGTCCGATAGAGGTTGATATGTTTAACACCAAATAGGAATTCAAAACACCGCTCTCCGTAATAAGACCATCCAAGAATAGTCGTGGTCGCAAAAAGCACCAAGCATAGCGTTAGAATGATGCCACCGACTGGGCCAAAGACACCTGTAAACGTATCCTGAGTCAAGGTACTAGTGCTGCCCTTAGCCATCCACTCACCTGAAACCAATAACGAAAGTCCTGTCAAACTACAGATGATAATGGTATCAATAAAGGTTCCTGTCATGGAGATCAATCCCTGCTCGACTGGCTCATTGGTCTTCGCCGCCGCTGCTGCAATGGGTGCAGATCCGAGACCAGATTCATTGGAGAAAACTCCACGCGCCACCCCTTTTTGGATAGCCATTTTAACCGTTGCTCCTGCAAAACCTCCCATGGCTGCAGTTCCTGTAAAAGCACCAGAAAAGACTGCTTTTAAGGCTGGAAGCAATTGGTCCAGATGTAAGGCAATGATCGTGACAGTCGCAAAGATATAGGCAGCAGCCATAAAAGGAACCACTTTTTCAGAGACTTTGGAAATCCAGTGGATCCCTCCAAAGATGATGGTTGAAACCACCAGAGCAATTACTACACTAGCCACTTCTGGAGCTGTTCCAAAACTGGCTTGAAGGGATCCCGTAATGGAATTAACCTGGGTCATGGTTCCGATCCCAAAGAGGGCTACCAGCACTCCTGCAACCGCAAAGAAAATAGCCAGTGGTCGCCACTTCTCTCCCATCCCGTGAAGAATGTAGTACATCGGACCACCTGAGATATGACCGTTGTCATCCTTGGTCCGATAACGAATGGCTAAGAGCCCTTCTGCATACTTGGTCGCCATTCCAAAGAAGGCTGCCATCCACATCCAAAAGAGGGCACCTGGGCCACCTGTCTGAATCGCTGTAGCTACCCCTACAATATTCCCCGTCCCTACAGTAGCTGCTAGGGCTGTCGCAAGGGCTCCGAAACTCGAGATATCCCCGTGTCCCTCATCTTCTGTAAAGATCAAGCGAAAAGCTTTTGGAAGGTAGCGGATCTGAAGCAAACCCAAGCGAAGGGTCAGGTAGATCCCTGTCCCTACTAAAAGCACTAAAAGTGGGGCGCCCCACACTAGATTATCGAGCTGCTGAAAAAACTGCAATACATGATCCATTTTCTTTCTCCTTTTTCATCGACCGCTCGACAGAAAAGAGAAAAAGAAAGAGCACATGTCAAACATGTACTCTGGTCCTGCTTAAAATAGGGGCTTTCCCTATCTTTCGCTCTGTCCTTTTACCTGAGAGTTTGAGTAGATGCATCCTCTACCTTGCCCCTTCGGTGCCATTTCTGGTCTCTCCAGAGTTCCGTCCATTCACAGTCACTCGCGCTCCTGCAAACTTCATTCGGTCGTATGTAATTTTCTCTATTTTAATTGATTTTCAAAAGTTTGTCAATCGTTTCTGAAATCATCTTGCAAGCAACCTGAAAATTTACGCTTTTTAATCACTCAAGGAGAAGTGATTGGTCATGAGGTTGCTAGCATCGAGCAAAATCTTGTCCAAGAGTTGATCTGTCGCTTCCTGGATTTGATCACTCATAGCTTGGTTTTCTGCCTCAAAATCAACGGTTTCAGCTGCTGCAAGTGCACGATCGACTTTATTGATGCGCGCATGTCCCCAGGCCATTGTCATTTCTTGGTAATCGTCCAAATCACCAACATGGTGAGCATAGTGAGGATCTGCCAGTCCCGCAATAATCCGGTTGGCCCAGTAGAAGGAATCCGTTGTTACCTTAGCCGTCGTATTGGCAAAGTAGTCTGGCGTCGTATCCACTTGGGTAAAGAAAGGAACGGCTGTATTGTAAGGCATGGAGCCATAAGAAATCCATTGGATGCCTGTCGTTTCTTGTGGTTTATTGGGACGCAATTGCAGAATCGCTGTCTGGCTGGTCCGGTTGATCCCGATCGTCCGGAAGGTCCGTTGACTCACGTGATCTCCTTCAGGCCCATAAGGATCATAGATAGTGTCTTGGTAGTGGTTGCTCAAGACATATTTGACATCTTCAATCGTCACCTTGCGATAGGGTTTTTGACACCAAGGAATCTCAAAGCTCCGTGGATCCTGCTCGATTTCAGGATTGAGGAAACGCTGGATGGCCCAAGCCCGCGGTGTATTGTAGTGGCGGTCCTTGTCTTTTTGGCTACCAAAGGCATAGCGTGGATTAAAACCTTTCCCTTCTTGATCTAAAATCAAATGGTGCTCTGTGACAAACTTTTCAAGATCCGGGTCACAAAGAAACTCATCTGGATTGCCAAATTCAAAATAATCACTTCCCAGTTGGTTGGGGTTGGTCACATAGGCATCATCAGGGACACGGCGCGCCATCCAGTGGTGACCTCCGATGGTCTCCAACCACCAGATTTCATTCACATCTGAAATGGCGATCCCGTTGGATTCATAAGTTCCATACTCTTCTAAAATCTTCCCAAGACGCAAGACCCCTTCGCGGGCTGTCTTGACATAAGGCAAGACCAAGGTCAGCATGTCTTCCTCACCGATGCCACTCTCTACAAGAGGATCTGCCCCTAGCACACGGCTATTGGTCGTAATGGTCTCTGTCTCACTCATAGCTACATTATAAACATTGATCCCGGCTTCTCCCCAGATCCCGTCTTTAGGAATGGCATCTGGAACCGCTGTATAGCGAACTGGATTATCTGGCAAGTCGATTTCAAAAGTTGATAAAACAGACTTGTAATGACGCGGTTGATCTTCCGGTTTAACCACGATCAATTTCTTGGGCGTAAAAACGCCATTTTGAGAATCCTCTGTTCGTGCTACAATGGTCGAACCATCATAACTAGCATTTTTTCCGACTAGAATCGTTGTACACGAATCTACACTTTCACGTTTACGCATGCGTATCCTCCCAAATCATTCATTGCCTCTATTATAGCACTTTTAAAAGGGAGGACCTACTGAAAATCAGATTTAAAAGCGAATCCTTTTCAACAACTTTCAAATATTTTCATTTTATAAAATTTTAAAAATCCTAGCTGATAAACAGCTAGGATTTAGAATGTAGATAAAATTTTTTACTTAAAACAACTTAAGTGATATAAAATAATTAAAACTGATACATACTAATAGGCTCATTCAAACATATACTGAAACTTTCCGCCGTGAGAAAAGTGACTGAAACACAATTGTTTCAGTCACTCGGGAGTTTTGAGACCTTAGGCTCAAAACTAAGTCATGGAACTTCTTCAAAGTTCGCTGACGTCCGTACTCACCTAAGGAAAGTTTCTAAGATAACTTTTCTTCAATCTGAATCTAGCTAATGAAAAGCTAGGGCTTGACTTATCCTTTAAACGTAACAATAGTCGCGCCACTTCCACCTGCATTTTGGGGGGCGTATTCAAAACTTTTGACATGTTTGTTGCGGCGGAGGTACTTGGTCACCCCTTCACGGATAACTCCCGTCCCGATCCCGTGGATGATATCGACTTGGGCCATATTGTTGAGCAGGGCCTGATCGATAAAGCCATCTAGCTCTTGCATGGCCTCTTCATAGCGTTTCCCACGGAGGTCCAGACGTGCTCTCGGTCCACTCGTGTTCGAGCGCTTTACAACATTGACCTGGCGTTTCTTAGGTTGAGCGGCTTCTTTTTCAGCCTTGATAAGGTTGAATTCTTTTTCTTCCAAGGTCATCTTGATCAAGCCGACTTGCGCCTCCCAGCGACCATCTTTGAGTTGCTTGACCAGGGTTCCGCGTTGCCCATAGCTGATAACCAAGATTTCATCTCCTACCTTAGGAGCACGCGCCTTTTTGGCTTTTTTCAAGACCTTGTTTTTAGAAAGGTCGACGGTCTCAGGCGCTAGTTTTTTCAACTGAGCCTTGGCCTCAATGATCTCATGTGGTTTTAACTGGGATTTGGCGTGAAGCCCTTGAAGGATACGGTCACTCTCTGAGAGGGCCATGTCCACAATTTCCTTGGCCTCTTCTCTCGCCTTATTGAGCTCTGTTTCTCTCTCTCGGGTCAGTTCGTTATAGAGTTTTCGAAGAGCACGATTGAATTTGAGATTTTCTTGCTCGACCTCTTGAATGGTATCCAAACGCTTGCGACTTTCTAAGGTCTGCGCCTCCAATTTTTCAATAATTTGATTGACATCGTTATCCGTATTGGTCATCTTCATGGCATCCTGGATAATGGTCTCAGACAAGCCCAAACGGCGGGCAATTTCAAAGGCATTCGAACGACCAGGAACTCCTTGCATGAAGCGATAGGTTGGACGCAGACTCGCTGTATCAAATTCCATACTAGCATTTTGCACTCCTGCAGTCTCAATCCCGTAAGCCTTGAGCTCTGGATAGTGGGTCGTTGCCATGGTCTTAATCCCGCGTAAGCGCAGGTCTTCTAGGATGGCAATAGCAAGGCCAGCCCCCTCTTGAGGATCGGTTCCAGCCCCCAACTCATCCAGAAGGATCAAGGAGGCGGTATCCACTTGATTCAAGATAGATACGATATTGGTCATATGACTGGAGAAGGTCGACAAGCTCTGCTCGATCGATTGTTCATCTCCAATATCTGCAAATACCTGTGAGAAGATGCCCACACGACTACCTGGATCTGCTAGGATGGGAAGACCAGACTGGGCCATAATTTGCGCTAGTCCCAGCGTTTTTAGCATGATGGTTTTCCCCCCTGTATTAGGACCGGTAATCACGATTTCTGTCAAGTCCTCAGTAAAATGCAGGTCATTCGCGACGGCATTTTCAATCAAGGGATGACGTAGTTGCAAGAGCTGAATGGAACGATTGTTACTAACCTCTGGTACCACTGCCTTACAATCGCGCATAAAGCGATACTTGGCTTTGATCAAGTCCAAGTGACCGATAATCCAAGCGTTATTTGCAACCTCTGCTGCGTGAGGGCGCAGGGTGTCAGACAATTCCTCCAGAATCTGAATGATTTCATACCGTTCATCGGCCCGATGGTTGGCAATTTCTTCATTAAGATTGACGACTGCCCGAGGCTCGATATAAACGGTATTCCCGCTGGCTGAGATATCGTGGACCACCCCTGCAATTCGGTTACGATAGGTGTTTTTTACTGGTAGAACATTGCGGCCATTCCGACTAGCAATCACAGCATCCGCCAACATATCGGCCTTGCTTTTCAGCAGGTCTTGGAGAATCTCTCTGACCTGGTGTTCATTTTCCTGGATTCGGCGACGGATTTTGGACAATTTTTCGCTGGCAAAAGACTCGACAAAGCCTCCTTCGTTGATAGCTTGAAGCCCACCTTGTAGGCGTGGTAAATCCACCAAGTTGTCAAAGAGGCGATTGAGCCTTTCCAGACGGACATTTTCCAAGTTGTCGTAGAAATCCTTAAGCTCATGTGTCACCCGAAGAACAGCTTTTAGCGCTAGTAATTCATCGATATTGAGGGATGCCTCCATCTCCAAACGCTTGGCCACTGGACGGACATCTTGAATGGTCGACACGGCAAAGCGAGGCTCTTCCAAGAGGATCTGCTCCATATCTTCTAGCTCCCTAAAGGCCGTTTCGATGCTTTCTTTTTTATCAGTTGGAGTAAGGGCTGCTAGCTCCATCTCCCCTTGTTCTGTCTGTAGATAGGGTTCAAAGAGTTGCTTGACCTTGTCAAACTCCAGAATATCTAAGATTTTTTTATTCATGTTTCTCCTACAAAAAAAGTGAGCGTCCTTCCTTAAATCGGACTTGTCTCACTCCTTTCTTCATTTTTGCTCCTTAAGCTCCGATGATCGCAGTCACCCACAAGTTGTGGAACAAACTGGAACTGATCGGGGTATGAAGGATGATAAAGCGGATCAATCCACTTGCATTTAGTCTATTTTGGATGGAAGCCATGGGAACCGTTGAGAGAACAGTCAAGCCCATCTGGATGACCAAGAGAGTTATCACGAAGGCGATCACACCCGCTCCAATTTGATACTTGCGATCCTCCAGTTTTTCTGGCTGAGGTACCAAGTGCATAAAGATCCCAATCACACGACCAATCAGGTAGATCATCGCAAAAATCAACACATAAGCTAAACCTGCATAAAAGATGTCATCTAATTGAAATAGGTAGCGGTTGGCATAAAAATAATTCACCGATTGCTGGGTGGGACTCGAAAAAGGAACCCATAGAGACAACACCTTGGCCAGTCCCTTGTAGCTACCACCTGCAATCAAGAGGGCCACTAAGGTCACTAGAAAGTAATAGGACTGGAGGATAATCCCTCTTGCATAGCCAATATAAAAGCTCCATGCCAAAATCAATAAGATTAAGAAAGTTAACATGTATCTCCTCTTATTTGGATGATTTATCCTTTAAGTCGTCTAAAGCCTTGCGACGAAAATCATCTAATTCTTTTTCTTTGTCGTCAAACTCGATCTCGCGATTCAGTTGCATGGACAAACTGTTTACTGCCAATAAGATCGCGATGGTTTCATCATCTGCCTCTGGCATTTGTTCCTTAATTGCTTGGTATTTTTCTTTCGCAACACGTTCGACTTCTTCCATAAACAAATTATCATGGTTGGTTGTTAAAGTGAGCGCTTTATTTCCAAATGTAAATTTATATCTATTTAAGCTCGCCATAAAAATCACCTCACGGTATTATACCAAAAAAGGCTAGCTTTGTCAGTAGCAAAGCCCCTCTTCACAGGGATTTTCCAGTGGATTCTTTCTTTCTTTTTGCTCCCTCTCTCCCTGAATTTGTGGTACAATAGTGGTTATGGAAAGTATGACACTCACTCCAACACAGGAGCAAATCCTTGATTTTGTCCATACCTATCGCCGTTCTCTCTCTCAAAGCAAGAACCCTCATATGGATTATTTCTTTCGACTAGAGGGAGCGACCGTTTCGATCTACAAGTCTGGAAAAGTCTTGCTCCAGGGCAATGACCTTACTCCTTACCTGGCCTTTTTCGGGCAAGATGCTGAGAACCCTAAAGGTTCTACTACTTCATCTGCAGGACAAGATTTAGCCATGATCGGAACCGACGAGGTTGGAAACGGCTCTTATTTTGGTGGACTCACCGTCGTTGCATCCTTTGTCACACCTGACCAGCACGACTGGCTCAAAAAGCTCGGTGTTGGGGATTCAAAGACCTTGGATGATCGAAAAATTCAGCAATTGGCTCCTCTCCTTGAGGAAAACATCCAGCACCAAGCACTCTTATTGTCTCCAAAGAAGTACAATGAAGTCATTGCTTCTGGCTACAATGCTGTTTCGGTCAAAGTGGCCCTGCACAATCAGGCCATTTATCTTCTATTAAATAAAGGAGTCCAAGCAGAGCGAATTGTGATCGATGCCTTTACGACGGCTAAAAACTACCAAAAATACGTAAAAGCTGAAAAAAATCAGGTCACTCAAGCCATTGAGTTGGAAGAAAAAGCAGAAGGTAAGTATTTAGCTGTTGCGGTTAGTTCCATCATTGCCCGCAATCTCTTCCTTCAAAATCTGGAAGATCTGGGCAAAGAACTGGGCTTTAATCTCCCTAGTGGAGCAGGGGCGAAGTCAGATCAAGTGGCCGCTAAATTGCTTCAGACCTACGGGATGAAAGCTCTGGATTATTGTGCCAAACTCCATTTTAAAAACACAGAAAAAGCAAAGAAATTACTAGAAAGATAAGTTATGTCAAAAAGAAGTTCAAAACATACATCTAGCTCACCAGTGGTGAGATTCCTTAAAGAATGGGGCCTCTTCAGTATCATCGTTGGTCTCATCATCGCCTCTCGCATTTACCTCTGGGCTCCTGTCAAGGTGGATGGCCATTCGATGGATCCAACCCTAGCAGATAGCGAGTACCTCCTTGTGGTCAACCACCTTTCGATTGATCGTTTCGACATTGTCGTTGCCAGTGAAAAAGACGACGACGGCAAGACCAAGGACATCGTCAAACGGGTCATCGGTCTTCCTGGAGATACCATTCAATACGACAACGATACCCTTTACATCAATGGGAAAAAGACCAATGAGCCCTATTTGAAAGACTACATCGCTCGTTTCAAAAAAGATAAATTGCAATCGACCTACACTGGAAAAGGCTTTGAAGAAAACGGAGAACTCTTCCGCCAATTGGCCAATACAGCTCAAGCTTTTACTGTAGACAAGGATGGCAATCCTAAATTTACCTTGAAGTTGCTCGACGATGAATACCTCCTACTTGGAGATGACCGGATCGTTTCAAAAGATAGCCGTCAGGTCGGAGCTTTCAAGAAAGAACAAATCAAAGGGCAAGCCGTCTTTAGACTATGGCCTATCTACCCTTTCAAAACTTATTAGTATAGATTAACAGACTGAGGCTGAGACAAGTATGTCCCAGCCTCGCTTTATAAAAAGGAAAGAAATGATGGAATATTATTTTTCTGGTACTATTGAGCGCATTATTTTTGAAAATCCCAGCAGTTTTTTTCGAATCCTCTTGCTCGACATTAGCGATACCGATGCCGAAGACTTTGATGATTTTGAGATTATTGTGACAGGAACCATGGCAGATATCATGGAAGGCGAAGACTACACCTTCTGGGGAGAGCTGGTCCATCATCCCAAATACGGAGAGCAGCTCAAAATCAGTCGCTATGAACGTGCCAAACCCTCTAGCAAGGGCTTGGTGAAATATTTTTCCAGCGATCACTTCAAAGGAATTGGTCTCAAAACAGCCCAAAAAATCGTGGACCTCTATGGGGACGATACCATTGACAAAATTTTGGAGGCCCCTGAAAAATTAGAAGAAATCACAGGTCTCTCCAAGAAAAATCGCCTGGCTTTTGTGGAAAAACTCCGTCAGAATTACGGAACAGAGCGCATTCTCGCCCAACTCGCCAATTATGGCATTCCCAATAAATTGGCCTTTCAGATCCAGGATTTCTACAAGGAAGAAACCCTCCAGATCGTGGAGCAACAGCCCTACCGATTGGTGGAAGATATCCAAGGCATGGGCTTTAAAATCGCGGACCAACTAGCCGAAGAATTGGGGATTGCAAGTGACGCCCCTGAGCGGTTCCGCGCGGGCCTGATCCACAGCCTTTTTAGCTACTCTATCGAGACTGGAAATACCTATATCGAAGCCAAGGACCTCCTGCGCTATACCATTGACCTGTTGGAATCCGCTCGTCCAGTAGAATTGGACCCTTCCACTGTCGCCCAAGAATTAGGACGCCTCATCGAGGAAGACAAGGTCCAAAACATAGATACCAAGATCTTTGACAATAGCCTCTTCTTTGCGGAGGAAGGGATTCGCAGTCATATCGGTCGCCTCCTAGAAAAAGGAAAGCAAGCTTCATTTGACCCTGAGAAAATCAACCAGGCGATTGAGGCGGTTGAAAAAGATCTGGGGATTCGCTACGATGCGATTCAAAAAGAGGCGATTCACCAAGCGATTCAAAACAAGGTCTTTATCCTCACTGGGGGACCAGGGACAGGAAAGACCACTGTTATCAATGGGATGATCAGCGTCTATGCCCAACTCCACCAGCTGGATCTTCGCAAGAAACAAGACCTGCCGATCCTCTTGGCTGCCCCAACAGGACGGGCAGCTAGGCGCATGAATGAGCTGACAGGACTTCCGAGTGCCACCATCCACCGCCATTTGGGGATGACAGGAGATGATGACACCAGCCACTTGGATGACTATTTAGACGCAGACTTTATCATTGTGGACGAATTTTCCATGGTCGATACCTGGCTGGCTAATCAATTACTCAGCAATATTGCAACGGATACGAAACTCTTGATTGTGGGAGATGCCGACCAATTACCATCTGTCAGTCCTGGTCAGGTCTTGGCTGATCTCTTGCAGATCCCGAGCATCCCTCAGACCAAATTGGAGCATATTTTCCGTCAGAGTGAGGACTCGACCATTGTCTCCCTAGCAGGAGACATTCGCCAAGGCAAGCTCCCTCAAGATTTCACAGAACGAAAAGCTGACCGCTCTTATTTCGAAGCTGGAAGCGAACATATCCCTAAAATGATCGAACAAATCACTTCTGCTGCCCTTCGCAGTCAGATCCCTGCACGAGATATCCAAGTCTTGGCACCTATGTACAAGGGCCAGGCCGGCATTGACAATATCAATACGCTCATGCAAGACCTTCTCAATCCAGCTGTCAAAGATCAGGTGGTCTTTGACTCGCCAGACTGCCAATACCGCGATGGGGATAAGGTCATCCATCTGGTCAATGATGCAGAAAGCAATGTCTTTAATGGAGATATTGGCTACATTACCGATCTTCTCCCGGGAAAATATACGGAATCCAAGCAAGATGAATTGACCATCCAATTTGATGGCAATGAAATCGTCTACCCGCGCAATGAATGGTACAAGATTCGCTTAGC
>CAKPZX010000041.1 GCA_934215455.1 uncultured Streptococcus sp. | reverse complement strand
CAAGCCATCCTCTTCATCCTTATTGCTCTCATGACCAAGATTCCGGGTTACCTAGCCTTTTCGATTGTTTGCTTCTTAAACATTGTTTCAGATTGTTTGAGTGATTATCGCGGAGGCTTGCAACTCCCCATCATGAAAAAGAACATCCCCGACGAGGATTTGATGGAGGCCTATTCCTTCAACCAACTACTTAGTATGGTCTGCTCGATTTCTGGACAAGCCCTAGGGGTTTGGCTGCTAGCCGTCAGCCATCAAAATTTTGCTCTGGTCGCTTCAATCAATGCGCTGGCTTTTCTCCTGTCTTCCACTTGTCTCCTGATGAGAAAAAAGCAGCTGACACATGATCCCGTCATTGAGCCCAAAAGTAAGAATTCTTTAGTACACGATTGCCAAGAGATGTACCAGAACGCCAAAAGTATTTTTGCAGATGAGGAGGTTCACCACTTTGGCAAGTTGCTCTTCTCATTGGTTCTCATCAATGCCCTTGGGGGATCCATCTCAGGTATCTACAATCTGCAACTGCTTCACTCCCCCTTCTTTCAGTTGAGCTTTAGCCAATCCCTCTTGATCTTAGAGGCAGTGACTATTTTAAGCATGGTCTGGGCTAGCCTGACACCCCACGATTATTTTTCCAAGCAATCGCTCCACCATATCCTCCTGTGGATCGCAGGTGGGCTGACCATGCTTGGTCTCACAAATATCCTGGTACACTGGGACATTCTTTCCCTTCTACTCATCACATTCCTTGGTTATCTTGTAGCAAAAATCAACCCAAAAGTTTCCAGCCTTTTAATGAGTAAATTACCCGCTGAAAAATTAGCTTCTACCTCTAGCTTTTTGGGACTGATGGTCAGCTTTGCCATGCCACTTGGGACAGCTCTCTTTTCTAGTCTAGCTATCTGGAGCCTTCCCCTAGCTTGGGGGACCTTTGCCATCCTTGGTTTCGGCACCGTCCTCTTGTCTAGCAAATAAATTAGTAAGATAGGGTTAAAATACAGATTTAAAAACACTTGCATGATATATTTATATATTGTATAATTAGGGAAAATGCAGATGCAGTAAATGTTTTTATGGAATACGATTAAAAAATTTGCTTGATAATTATAACATTAAGCTTTGTGTTTATAAAACATCTCTAGAAGTTTACTATAGACTGAGTGAATTTAAAGAGACTCCATCCATTGAAGAATTGAGAGGTAAAATAAATGAATGAATTAGAAGTTAGATTCGCACTCAATGATGAGGGAGATTATAATAAGGCTATTTCATATTTAGAAAAACAATATAAATTTAAGTGTGAAAATAAGCAAGTTGATGAATATTTTAAAGCAAAAGGAAAAGAATTTGAAAATGATGAGGTAGGAAGTTTTATTTATAGGATTCGTCAAGAAGATGACAATATATCATGTATTTTCACAAGAAAAGATACAATAAAACAAGGAATGTGGAATGAAAGTGAAATAGAGTTGGAGTCTGAAAAATTAGAATTTGTAAGGAAGATGTTGCAAACCGGTTTTTCAAATGTCTTCACAATAAGTAAATACAGAAAGACTTACCATAATGCTCTAGAAAATAAAACGATTAATCTAGATAAGATTGATGGTCTTGGATTTTATCTTGAAATAGAGATTTTAGGAGATTTTTCTCAAGAAGATTATAATCATTTTTATGATAAAATGTGCGGAGAGTTCTCGTTTTTAAATTCAAAAATAGAAACAAAGGGTTATGTCCAATTAATGAGAGAAAAAAGTGGACGTAATTGAAATTACCAGTAAGACTATTGGAGGTTACTGATAAAGGAAACAAAGACTTAGGAAATTTTCTTGGAAAATCTTTTCCCCCATCTCAAAGTAGTGCTTGTAGAAAGCAACCACTGCGTCCTACAGTTATCTCTATCAAACATCAAAGGCTGGGCAAAAACTGCCCAGCCTCTTTCTTTACATTTTTCTTAGGCGAGCCACCCGCTCAGCAATGGGTGGGTGGGTATAAAAGAGTTTTTGCAAACCGGATTCTTTTTTTGGATCGTTGATAAAAAGAGCACTGCTCGCATCATCGACATGTCGTTGCATGGGTTCGCTATTGTCTAGCTTTAACAAAGCATTGATCATCCCTTGAGGATTCCGTGTCAATTCGACACTTGAAGCGTCTGCTAGGAACTCCCGTTGACGAGAAATGGCTAACTGGACCAAGGTCGCTGCTAATGGAGCTAGAACGATGGCAAGCAAGGAAAGGATCAACATAACAATCTCCAAACCACCGCTACCTTCTCGATCATCATCCCGGCTACGGCCACCGCCCCACCACATCATCCGTCCACCAATGCTAGAAAGCATGGTGATGGCACTAGCAAGGGCAACTGCAATCGTAGAGATGCGAATATCGTAATTGCGAATATGGCTGACTTCGTGTCCGATAACTCCCTCCAATTCCTCACGGTTCATCACGGCTAGAAGACCTGTCGTTGCTGCAACAGCAGCATTTTGAGGATTAGACCCTGTCGCAAATGCATTCATCGAAGGATCATCCACAATATAGACCCGAGGCATAGGGATTTGAGCTACCATAGCCATATCTTGTACAATATGGTAGAGTTGAGGGGCTTGCTCTTCCGTCACCTCACGCGCCCCGTTCATCCGCATGACGACCTCGGTTGATTGGAAAATCATGCTAAAGGCATAGATTCCACCAATGATCAAGGCGAGGATAATCCCACCAAGGGAGGAGCCTAACCAGAGGTAGCCAACGGCTGCTCCGATGAGAGCCAAGATTATGAAAAAAGCAATAAGGAGAATCCAGGTTCTCCTTTTATTGCTTGCAATTTGGTCAAACAGCATATTAGTCTCCTAATCCGCTAAAGTCCACCTTTGGTACTGCTTTTTCTTCTTCAGGCACTTGAAGGAATTCAGCCTGTTTGAAGCCAAACATTCCAGCAATCACGTTTGTTGGGAAAGTTTCCAATTTCACATTATAGTTGCTTGTGACACTGTTGTACAATTGACGAGCATAAGAAATTTTATTTTCTGTGTTGGTCAATTCTTCTTGCAATTGCATGAAGTTGGTGTTAGCTTTCAAGTCTGGGTAGTTTTCAGCCACCGCAAAGATGCCTGCTACTTGACGAGAAAGAGCATCGCTGGCCGCCATTGCTTCTGCTGGTGAAGAAGCTTGCGCTACTTGTTGGCGAAGTTGAGTGACCTTAGCAAGTGTATCTCCTTCGTACTTGGCATAGCCTTTAACGGTTTCGATCAAGTTTGGAATCAAGTCATTCCGACGTTTCAATTGCACATCAATTTGACTCCATGCTTCGCGAGTTTGCATCCGGCTTTTTACCAAACCGTTGTAAACTCCTACTACAATCAACACAAGGACCACAAGGATCCCAAGAATAATCCAAATCATTTTATTGAATTCCTTTCATTTCTTTCTACCAGTATATCAAATTTCCCTTATTTTGTGGTAAAATAATAGCATGAAACCAGAAGAATTTTATGCCCGTTTAGCCGATCTCGGCTTCCCATTAACTGATCGTCAAAAAGAGCAATACGAACGCTATTTCGAGCTCCTCGTTGAATGGAATGAAAAGATTAATCTTACGGCCATCACCGAAAAAGACGAAGTCTATCTCAAGCATTTTTATGATTCTATCGCACCCATTTTACAGGGCTTGATTGAAAACCAACCCATCCATCTCCTGGATATCGGAGCTGGCGCTGGCTTTCCCAGCCTACCCATGAAGATCCTTTTCCCTGATCTGGATGTGACCATCATTGATTCCCTCAATAAGCGGATCAATTTCCTTCACTTGCTGGCTGAAGAGTTGGGCTTAAGTGGGGTTCATTTCTACCATGGACGTGCCGAGGACTTTGCGCAAGACAAGGCCTTTCGTGCCCAATTTGACCTCGTAACAGCGCGCGCTGTTGCTCGCATGCAGGTCCTTTCTGAGCTGACTATCCCTTACCTGAAAGTAGGAGGACGGCTCCTCGCTCTCAAGGCCAGCAATGCTCCAGAAGAGTTGGAAGAAGCAAAAAATGCCCTCAACCTGCTATTTAGTAAGGTTGAAGACAATCTACAGTATGAATTGCCAAATGGCGATCCACGCTATATCACTGTCGTCGAAAAGAAAAAAGAAACCCCCAATAAATACCCAAGAAAAGCGGGTATGCCTAATAAGAGGCCATTGTAGTAAGATACAAAGGGCTAAGCGGATAAAGTCAAAATAGGGAGCAGGACAGAAGCACTGTTGTATGGGATTGCTTCGTTGTCCTGCCCCCACAAGGCTGATTAGGATTCTTCCGAACTAAAAGACGAGAGAAGAATTCAATCAGCTACTGTGTCTTGGTTTTAGTACTAATGTATTTTGCGCTTTTTGACACAATCCGCAGCCCGTGTTCATTTCAGTAAGATACAAAGGGTCAAGCGGATAAAGTCAAATAAGAGGCTGGGACAAAAGTCCTAGCCTCTCAATTATTTTTGGATTGTCAAGCAAGACGCAGTGGTTGAGTGGGCTCTACTACGCTGATTTCATCAGCTTTTACAGCCCTACTCAACTGTGCGGAGGTGGGACGACGAAATCGAATTCTAACGAATTACCGATTTCTGTCCCACTCTCTTTTTTATTTTTGTTTTAATTCTGTTCGCAGGGCTTCTTGCTGCTCTTTTGTCAGATGAACGCCCTTACTTGCAACAATCTGACTAGAGACTTTGTTGGCAAACCTTAAGGCTTGCGTCATATCTAAGCCTTCTAAACGGGCGGATATGAAGGCGCCCACATGGCTATCTCCAGCGCCTACTGTATCGACAACTTCTGTTGGAAAACCGTCTGCCTCATACCAGTTGCCATCATAGGCAACCGCTCCGTTTTCACCCAAGGTGACAATGACCAATTTCCCCGTTCTCTGATACAAGTATTCGATGGCTGGCTGGATCTCTCTACACCCTGAAAAAGCCAGTGCTTCAGCCTCATTAACATGGAGAATTGGATGCAGATCATAAATTGCTTTCAGTCGATCCTTTGGAATCAAGAGTCCGCGTGGCCCAGGTGCGAAAATCACCTGGCCTTCTAGTTGCGAAACAGACTGGACCAATGCAAGACCGGTTGGCTCCTCGACTTCAAGACCACATAAGTAGATGTAATCAAACCGATCTGTCTCGATCTCTTTTAGCCACTCTGCTTGAAAGCTATACTCCACTCCGTGGTCCGATAAAAAGGTTCTTTCACCATCAGACTCTACAAAGCAGTAACAGCAACCATTGGCCCCTTCTAATGAGATGCTAGAGGAAATCCCTAATTGTTTCAGCTCTCTCCGAATAAAATCACCATACATCCCAGAACCGACTGGCGAAACAAACTGGTAGGGTTGCGACAAAAAATGAAGGATATTAACGACATTAAAGGCACAACCTCCCACAGACCATTGCTGGTGATCAATATGGGCATCTCCTTCACGACTTGGCAAACGATCCAAGTAAATCATCACATCACAAACTGTAGAACCAATAATTAACGCAGCTGTCATCTTTTTCTCCTTACTTTGCCTTCTATTATACCAGAGGAAACATAAAAAACAACCAACCCCTTGTGGAGTGGTTGCTTCTCTTTTTAATCACGATAAACGGGTTGAGGGCCAAAGGTTTGGGAAACCGGCATGATTTCAATCCGATTGACATTGACATGCTTGGGCTGTTGGATCAACCAAGCTACGGTGTTAGCAATGTCTTCCGGCTGAATGGCATGGGCATCACGATAGAGGGCTTCTACCCGTTTTTCGTCTCCTTTAAAGCGAACAGAAGAGAACTCTGTCCCTTCACAAAGACCGGGTTCAATATTGCTGACACGAATCTTCTTACCAGCTAGATCCGCCCGAAGATTGAGGGAGAATTGCTTGACAAAAGCCTTGGATGCCCCGTAAACATTAGCCCCTGGATAAGGCACAGTTCCTGCTGTAGAGCCCAAATTGATAATATAGCCATCATTTCGTTCCACCATCTGGGGCAAGATTTTCCTTGTCAGATAGGTCAAGCCGACAATATTGGTCTGAATCATGGTCAGCCAGTCTGCGACCTCCGCTTCATAAGCTGGGGCGAGACCTAGGGCCAAGCCAGCATTATTGATCAAAACATCCACTCTCTCCCAATCTTTTGGCAAACTGGCAAGTGCATGATCCACCTGAGAAAGCTCCGTCACATCCATTTTCAGGGGATAAAAGGCTTCTCCCAGCTCTTCTTGGAGAGCCTGTAATTTTTCAATGCGTCTAGCTGATCCGATCACACGGTATCCATCTGCTACTAAGCGACGGCAAATCGCTTGACCAAAGCCAGCTGAAGCTCCTGTTACTAAAATCGTTTCTGACATGTCATTACCTCCATGGATTGTAAAAACGTCCCTGATTGAGAAAGATCAGGACAATACTCAAAACCAGAACAGCCAAGGCTGATAGAATCATCCCATAATCTTTCATTTCCATAGCTTGATGAGAATACCAGGTCCGCTTTTTATTTTTACCAAAGCGACGTAATTCCATGGCCGTAGAAATGCTGTCAATTCGTTCAAGGGAGCTAAAGATTAAGGGAGAGATGATTTGTAAATTGCCTTTGATCCGCTGGATCAGCTTGGCCTTTTTGGACAATTCCACCCCTCTAGCTTCCTGAGACAATTTAATCGTTTGATATTCTTCTTGTACGTCAGGAATGTAACGTAGAGTCAAGCTGACCGAATAGGCAATCTTGTAAGACACCCCAATCTGATTGAGACTCGATGCAAATTGACTGGGATGGGTGGTCATCAGGAAAATGAGAGCCAGCGGAATGGTACAAACATACTTCAGAGCTAGATTAAAGAGATAAAAGAGCTCCTGCGAGGTGATACTATAGGAACCCCACCCCTTCATCAGTACCGTTTTTACCCCATAGATCTCTACACCATACTGAGGGGCAAAGAGATAGACCATGAGCACATTTAGAAAAGCAAAAACAATAGCAAATCCAAGTACAAATGAAATATCCCGAAATCGAATGCGAGCTGTAGAGAATAACAGCAAGGCGCCCACACCAATTCCTAGAAGGAGCCGGGTATCATAACTCAACATGGCCGCAAGAGATACAAAAAGAAGAAAGAGTAACTTACTCGCACCTGAAAGGCGATGAAGAAAACTCGTCCCCTCATGGTAGCCGACTAATCGATGATTCATGATCTACTCCTTTCTGTTGCATATAAAACTGCGTTAGCGCCAAGGGATCCATTCCTAATCGATTGGCTAAGGCAAAAATCGAAGTCTCTTTGAGATTAGCCTCTTGTAAAATATCCGGATGAGTGAACAGCTCTACAGGTGAGAGATCTGCTAGAATTTGCCCGTCTGATACTACAAGTGCACGATCAGAATAATCCAACATCAGTTGCATATCATGGGTAATCATGACAATGGTATGGCCTTTTTCTTGCAAGCTATCTAGAAATTCCATGATGTCAGTGTAATTGCGCTGGTCCTGACCTGCTGTCGGCTCGTCCAAGACCAAAATTTCTGGTCCTAAAACTAGTATAGAGGCGATGGTCACCCGTTTCTTTTGCCCATATGAGAGGGCAGAAATCGGCCATTTACGAAACTCATAGAGACCACAAGTTTTCAGTGCTTGATAGACACGCTTCTTAATATCTTCTTCCGATATCCTCCGCAAGCGCAAACCTAGAGCGACTTCGTCAAAAATCATATTGGTCGAAATCATTTGATTGGGGTTTTGTAGGACATAGCCTACTCGCTCAGCCCGTTCCTTGACACTCTCCTGCTTGATATCTTCGCCTCTAGAGGTGTACTGTCCTTCTGTGGTAATGAATCCACAGATGGCTTTTGCAAGAGTTGATTTTCCTGCCCCATTCTTCCCGACAATCGCTAAGCGCTGCCCTTTCGGAATCGTGAGGGATATATTTTTTAAGATCGGATGATTTTCTTGATAAGCAAAGGAAATCTGCTCCAACTTCAATAGTTCTTCTGCTTCACCAGTTTTAGTAAAGGTCGCTTCTGGAATTGAACGATTCACACCAGTAAGCTCGATATCTTCTAGACGATCTAGATGCTCCAATTGATCAATATCCTGCCCTAGCTGGCGAAGAGTTGTTAAATAAAGGGGTTCTCGAATCCCATTTTCAGCTAGCAGTGTCGTCCTCAATAAATCATCGGGTCGACCATTAAAGAGAACTTGTCCTTGATTGATCAAGATAACCCGATCGACAGGACGGTAGAGTACATCCTCTAAACGGTGTTCGATAATAATGGTGGTCGTCCCCTGTTCTTCATGAATCTGATCGATCAGATCAATAATCTCCTGACCCGACTTGGGATCTAGATTAGCCAGTGGTTCATCAAAAAGGAGGATCGGACTTTCGTCAATCAGAACACCTGCTAAGCTCACTCGCTGTTTTTGCCCACCGGACAAATCTTGTGGCCGATGATCCAAGAGCTTCATCAAATCCAAGCGTTCTGCCCAACTCTGCACACGCTCTTTCATCGTTTCCAGATCCACCATGTCATTTTCAAGGGCAAAAGCCAAGTCTTCTGCGACACTCAAACCGATAAACTGGCCATCTGTATCTTGCAAAACCGTACTGACCAAGTGAGATTTCTCATAAATACTGAGATCAAAGGCTTCTTTCCCCTGAATGAGGAATTGCCCACTACTGGTTCCCTTATAGATATTGGGGATAATCCCATTTAAGCACTGGCCAATGGTTGACTTCCCAGAACCAGATGGCCCAACAATCAGAACCTTTTCCCCCTTATAAATGGTTAAGTTGAGATTTTTCAAGGTTGGTTCAGACTGTGCCTTGTATTGGAAGGAAAAATCCTTCAGTTCAATCATTGCTTCTTTCATTTAGTTTGCCTTTTCCCAAAAGAGCGCAAATTGGATGGCTAACTCCGCGATTCGATCCTTGCCATCTAAATCCTCATGACTAGATAAGGTTCGGATATCCCATTTTTCTTCCGAGAGGTGGTCAGCTGCATAGAAGAAATGGCAGAGCTCAAAGCCCCTATAAGCTGCTAAAGCTGCCACTGCCGAACATTCCATATCCACACAAATGGCTCCCGCTTCCATTCGTCTCTTCATCTTGTCGATGGTTTCCCGGTAGGGTGCATCTGTCGTCCACACTTTTCCCGACTGATAAGAAACCTTATGACTGTCCAGAAAGGCTTGGAAGAGAGGGAGGGTTTTCTTATTTACTTCCAATTCATCACTAGCCGGAAGATAGTGGTAACTGGTCCCCTCGTCGCGAAGAGCAGCTGTTGGAATGATGATGGAAGTCGCTTCGATATCTCGATCTAAAACCCCACAGGTCCCAAAAAGAACGAGTTTTTCCATCCCAAATTGAATCAGGTCCTCTATAATCCCCACGCAGGAAGCAGCCCCAACGGGTGCATTAAAGGCACCAATCTGTTGGTCTCCAATAGTGATCCCATAGACCAAGACTTCAAAATTAGCCATGGAGGTTCTTGCAAGCACCTCATGATCGTAATTCTCAAGGAGGCGAGCAAAAGTTACTCTTGAAAAGCAAGAGATGACTACTTTGGGAAATCCTTCAATTGGTTGGTGTAAGTCTTGTGGATTGATAATCGCCTGTCGATTGGCATCAAATTCTTCTAACAGCATTTCGTGCACCTCTTTCATTCTACTTCTAGGCCCCTATTATACCATAATTAGCCTAGTCATTGGTTTTTGATCAAAGGAAGGAGCATAAAAAAAGAACTGCTCCCAGACGTTAGATTTTTCGGATCAAACGTTGGAAGGACAGTTCACTTCGATATTTTTTACTTGTTTTCCAATTGCGCTAATTCTAGCAACCGTTCTTTGGACAATTTTTTGATTTCAATTTGACTAGCATCTAGCAGCTGGTATTCATCTGGCTCTAGCGCTTCTATAAGTTTCTTCAGAGCAAGAGACCCAATTGGATGGTAATTTTCTGGCTTATCCGGATCTCCATCGATCGCAACCAATAGAACTTGCCAATCAATGATACCCGCTAAGCCCACAATTTCTACATATTCTGCAGGAACATGTGGCACGCTTGGCAAGACCGTATCCGTATCTTCTGTCAAGCTATAGCTGGCTAAGAAGGCTCCTGTCTCCTCCTGTTGATAAAAACGGACTTGACTGAAATAAGCCGCACTATATTGAATCTTCTTGATAAAGGCAGAGTAGGCTTCTAGTGGATGGACATGGTTCAAGACTTCCTGCACTGTATCCCGATCCAAATAGACTGGATGAGCGAAGCCTTGTACTTCAAACTCTTTTATATCTTTTTCTTTCGTCACATTACCCAGCGTTTCTAGGATAACGACTTCATAATCAAAATGGAAAATAGAATCTGGACTATAGCTCACGCCGTCGCTGGCCACAATCTCCGTTCCTAATACTTCTCCTAGGCGACTGAGCCATCGAAGGGCCAACTGCCAATCTTCTTCTATCGCAAAAGAGGGCACCTGAATCTGATAAGACTCTTCCTCATCAAAATAGCGTAACTGCAGAGGAAGACCGCTCTTACCAAATACGATACAGTTCAAGCCTTCAAAATCATTTAAGGGACGATGAAGGGTGGCAGGATCATAGTTGTAGGTTGTTAACCCTTCTACCAATTTAAGAACTTCCTGTGCTGCGAGTACTTTCTGATAGCCAAATAAGCTCTTTTTATTTTTGATTGAAAACACGATACTCATTTGTTTTCTCCTTTGTGAAATCGCTTACCTAAAGTATAGCACAATTTTCAATCAATTTCCATATAAAAACAGCCTGAGTTTTCAGACTGCTTGTTTCCATTATGCAGGTGTTCCATCAAGAGTCTCACCGATAAGGGCCAAACGCTCAGCAACCTCTGCTTGTGACAAGTTGTGTTCTTGGACATAACGATTGCGAGGGTGCACCCGGCACTCATGCGAACATCCGCGAAGATACTTGTCTTCGTTTTCTTCTGAGGTCAAGATTCGACGGTTACAGAAAGGATTTCCACAGTTGACATAGCGTTCACATGGAGTTCCATCAAACCAGTCTTTGCCGACAACGCTTGGATCGACATGGTTGACGTCAACTGCAATCCGCTCGTCAAAGACGTACATTTTCCCATCCCATAGTTCTCCTTGAACTTCTGGGTCTTTTCCATAGGTTGCAATTCCGCCGTGCAATTGACCGACATCTTTGTAGCCTTCACGCACCATCCAGCCTGAGAATTTCTCACAACGGACTCCACCAGTACAGTAGACGACAACGCGTTTGTCCATGAATTTTTCCTTGTTATCACGAACCCATTGTGGCAATTCACGGAAGTTGCGGATATCTGGACGAATAGCCCCACGGAAGTGACCAAGATCGTACTCGTAGTCATTCCGAGTATCAAGGACAACGGTATCTTCGTCGAGAAGAGCTTCCTTGAACTCTTTTGGCGACAAGTAAGCACCTGTTGTTTCAAGAGGATTGATGTCGTTGTCAAAGTTATCATCTTCCAAACCAAGGTGGACAATCTCTTTCTTATAACGTACAAACATCTTCTTGAAGGCTTGCTCTTCTTCCTCATCGATCTTGAACCAGAGGTCTTCCATACCTGGAAGGCTGTGAACATAGTCCATGTATTTTTGCGTTGTTTCGTAATCACCAGAAACGGTTCCGTTAATCCCTTCGTCAGCGACTAGGATACGACCTTTGAGACCGATTGATTTACAGAAAGCCAAGTGATCAGCCGCAAATTGTTCTGCATTTTCGATGGGAACATATTTATAGTAAAGTAAAACACGAATAGGTTTTGCCATAAGATTCTCTTTTCTAAGATTAAATTATCAGAATTTTTCATTCAACTATACCAGTATACTCTCCCAAGAAAACGAATGCAATTTATTTGACTGAAAAATAAAAGCCTGGTTTCCCAGACTTTTATACGACGAAACCAGGGTTCCAACTTCCTACTCTTCCTTTTCCAACTGATCCAGATAGGCTTCATAGCGTCTTTTCTCAACTTTTGCAAGAAGCATCACAAGGGTATTCACTCCCCATACAATTGGAAGATTCAGTAAAAAGGTAATAGGAAGTACCAGTAAGAATTTTGAATGGAAGGGATTGGCCTGATAGACAGCTTGGTTTAATTGAAAATTTTGAGCCCAGATGAACAAGGAGAGAATAGAGGTTACTGCTACAATTCCCGTCACATTTAGATAGCTATAACTGATAAATCTCACACCCAATCGTTGACAACGCACCGAATAATACAATCCTGAGACGATGAGTAAGGCTACCACCATGATTGGACTGAGCCCCACCTTAGATGTAAAAATGGATCCCACACTAAAAACAGTTAAGGCAAGGAAAAGAAAACCAGCTGTCTCAGCTCCAGCCTTATTAGCTAAGCCTTCTTCTCGTTCATCTATGATTTGTTTGTTCAGCAATTGTAATCTCATCTCTTCCTCCTTATTCTTCATCCTCTAATTCTGCCTCAATCTTCTCTTGTTTTTTCCGATTGATAAGAGCAAGTGGTTTTTCAAGCAGATCTGTCAGGATGGCAAAGACGAGAATTTCTAATAGAATTTTGACCAGATACTTGGGACTCAAGATAAAGCTCGTTGCTTCTCTCTTTCCAATCACATCCATAGCTGTCACAAGCACAGCAAAGAATAGACCTGACCCAAGGCGACTTAACCAGCTATCTTTTTCTAACATATCTCGAACATCAATCCCTGAACTGATCCTTCTCACAAAGGCATAGGCTCCCATGGCAATCAGAAGGAACATCTCAGGTAGATAAGCGACAAGATCTAAGTCCAGGATACTGGATTTCACAAAGGCAGATAGGGCAATAAAGCAGGTCATGCCAAGGACAAGTTCTCCTGCGATTTTTCCATCAAGTAGCATAGTCCGTTCATCTTTTACAATTGGTTCTTTCTTTTGTTTCATATTCTTCCTCTTTCTATTATTAAAACTGTTACTCCCAGAACAGTTGATCCAGCGTCTTATCCAAGGTCTTACAGATGGCAAGGCAGAGACTGAGGGTTGGATTGTATTTCCCTGCCTCAATCAGACCGATGGTCTGGCGTGTCACCCCGATGGCATCTGCAAGATCCCCCTGGGTCATATCATGCTCGACCCTGGCCATTTTTAATTTGAGATTTTTCGCCACAGGCTTTTCCTTTCTTGTTTTTATAGCTCTATTATACACTATAATTTCTATTTTGCAATATATATCTTACATTTTGTAAAAAATATTTTTTATAAAACAAAAAAAGCCTGGTTTCCCAGACTTACTCTTCTGTACATTTAATCTTTGGTCAAACTTCCATCTTTTGTTTGAGTCCGTGCATAAGCAATTAAGAGAAGAGAAC
>CAKPZX010000040.1 GCA_934215455.1 uncultured Streptococcus sp. | reverse complement strand
TTAGGTTCAAAACTAAGTCATGGAACTTCGTAGAAGTTCGCTGACGTCCGTACTCACCTAAGGAAAGTTTTGAATATGTCTTTATCTTCAATCTAAGCATTTTCAAATCTGAAAATGCTTTTCATTTTAACTAATCTGTTGCTGAGCTGTCTGCATCTTGTAGTAAACACCTTGTGCTTTCATTAGCTCTTCATGAGTTCCATGCTCAACAATATCGCCATCCACCATGACAAGGATCATATCGGCATTTTGAATGGTCGATAAGCGGTGAGCAATGATAAAGCTGGTCCGTCCTTTCATGAGTTGATTAAAGGCATCTTGAATCAAGACCTCAGTCCGAGTATCGATGGAGGATGTCGCCTCATCCAAGATCAAAATCTTAGGAACTGAAAGGAAAACCCGCGCAATCGTTAAGAGTTGGCGTTGACCTTGGGACAAAGACTCTCCAGCATCTGAAAGATAGGTATCGTACCCTTGTGGCAACTGCCGAATGAAGAAATCTGCATTGGCTGCTTTGGCTGCTTCTATGACTTCTTCTCTACTTGCATCTGGACGAGAAAAGGCGATATTTTCATGAATCGTCCCGACCTTAAGCCAAGTTTCTTGCAGAACCATACCAAACTGTTGGCGGTAAGAAGCACGGGTGTAGTCCGTAATTGGCACCCCATCAATCGTGATCTCTCCAGAATTAACAGGGTAGAAACGCATAAGCAGATTAATTAAGGTCGACTTTCCTGCTCCTGTAGGCCCTACAATGGCCACTTTACTGGCAGCTGAAACCTGAATGGTTAGATCTTTGATCAAGGTCCGACCCAAATCATAGCCAAATGTGACGTGTTCAAAACCAATCGCGCCTTTAACATCCTGACTTTCCAGGACCCGTTGCCCCGTCTCTTCGACCTCAGCTTGATCCAAGATGCTGTACAAGCGCTCTGCGCAGGCAAGGGCACTTTGGAGTTCTGACAAGACGGAGGAAATGTCATTAAAGGGTTTGGTATATTGGTTGACATAATTGAGGAAGGTCACCAATTGACCAACAGTAAAGTGAGATCCCGAAATAATGCGTACAGCACCAAATCCAGCCACTACTGCATAAATCAAGGCATTCACAAAGCGAGTGGCAGGGTTGACAGTTGAAGAATAAAAGACAGCGGATTGAGAATAATTGGCATAGCTTTCATTCGTCCCCTTAAAGGCCGTACGGAATTGATCCTGAGCGTTAAAGGACTGGATCAAACTTTCCTGGGTCAAGGACTCTTCGATCAACTGAGTTTGAAGACCACGCGCCTTGGTCTGCTTTTGGAAAAGCGTATAAGAACGCTTGGCAATAAAACGAGCAATCACCAGGGATAAAGGGGTCAAGACCAGAACCGCCACCATCATAAAGAAATCCAATTCTGCCATGGTCACGATGGTGACAAGAATGGTTAAGAGGCCAACAAAGAACTGGTTAAAGACCATCAGAAGACCGCTATTGAGTTGCTCTACATCGGTCGTGAGACGACTGACAAAGTCACCGCTCCCTTGTTTATCTAGATAAGACAAGGGCAATCGGTGTACTTTTTCCATCACTTCTGCTCTCAGGCTTTGGCTAAACCGATAGACCAATTGATTGTAGACAAGAGGATTGATCCATTGGATCAAGGTATTGGCCACAATGACCAGAACCATTTGGATCAAAACAGGCCATAAGACTTTCATCCCTTGAGGATTGATGACTAAATCAACCGCATTTCCGATCAGAATCGGTAACCAAACCGTTAAGGCCACTTGAGCGATGGTTCCGAGACTAGACAGAATCAGGAGCCCGGGATGGTGAGCAAAATCTCTAAACAGACGTTTTACATAACTAGAACGTTTTTGACTCATGCTTCCTCCCTCCCGTGTTGTGAATAATGAATTTCTTGATAAATCTCATTCGTGGACAAGAGGAAATCATGATTTCCCAGTCCTACTTGATGGCCTTTATTCAAGACTAAAATCTGATCAGCAGACTTGAGACTATTGGTTCGTTGAGATACTAGGATCAAACTCGTATCACTCAATTCTTCTTTTATCGATTTTAAGAGACGTGCTTCCGTCAAATAATCCAAGGCGGAGGTCGAATCATCCAAAATTAAGAAAGGAGCCTTCTTCAAAAGGGCACGCGCAATGGTCAACCGCTGACGTTGACCTCCTGAGAAATTTCGCCCAAAGGCTTCCACTGGCTCATCGAGTTGTCCTTCTTTTTCACGGACAAAATCAGCCGCCTGAGCTGTTTCTAGCGCCCACCACAAATCATCATCCGATAGACCTTCTTCCATTCCTAGTAAGAGATTCGAGCGGATAGTCCCTCTAAAGAGCTCTGCCTTCTGTGGGACAACAGCTACCCACTCCCGCCACTCCTTGAGGGTTTGAGGAGAGTGACCTTGATGAAAGAGGGCTAATTTTCCCTGACTCACGGCATACAAATGACTCAATAACTGAACCAGGGTAGACTTCCCAGATCCTGTACCACCAATAATTCCCAACATCTGTCCATGATCCAGATCAAAGGAAATATCTTCTAGAGCTGGGCTTGAAGCAGTTGGATAAGTGAAAGAAACTTTCTCTGCGCTGATCGCTTCTTTCTCTCTTGCAGTTTCTACTGGCAAAGCTTCAAAGAGGTCTTCTTCCTTCAAATCGAAAATCTCTTGCACACGCTTGGCTGAAATATAGCTGACATTTAAAGACGTGACCAGCATAGCCAACTTGATCAATTCTGTTAAAATTTGCAATAAATAATTGACCAGAGCGACCAACATCCCTTGGGTCAGAAGGCCAGCAGAGATAGTCAATTGTCCTTGCCAAATGACACAAACCAAGGTCGTATTGACCACAAGGAAGGTCAAGGGACTCACCAAACTAGACCAGATACCAGCGCGAATTTGCCAGATCTTGTAGTCCTGATTGACCTCTCTAAAATCCTCTAATTCACTAGCCTGTTGTCCAAAGGCTCGAATCACCCGCATCCCTTGAAATTGCTGACGCGTCACCGTGACCATCCGGTCTGTGATTTTCCGAATCTTAGCAAAGAGCGGATTGACAATCCGTGACATGATAACAATAATCAGGGTTAAAATCGCTACCATCCCCAAGAACCAAAGGGTTAATTTAGGACTGATGGTGAAGGCCATGATGATAGCTCCAAAGACAATAATCGGTGCCCTCAAAAAAAGCCGCAAGAAGAGATTGATCCCAACCTGGATTTGATAGGTATCAGAGGTAAGACGTGTTACCAAACTAGAAGTCCCGATCCTATCGCGCTTGTCCTTTGGAAGTGATAAGATCTTATCATACAAATCCTTGGTCATCTCGCGGGTAAAGCCGACAGCTGCTTTAGAAGAAAAATACTGGGCTGTAATGGCTACGACGACCCCAAAGCTCGCAAATAAAAACAAAACACCGACCGTCATCACGACTGCACTCGTTTCCTTTTTCGGAATGACCTGATCGACTAAGTGGGCGATGATTAAGGGGACACACAATTCAAAAATAGCTTCTAAAAGCTTAAACACGGGCCCTAGAAAAGTTTCCCATAGATAGCCCTTAAAATACTTCAATAATGATTTCATACGACTCGATTCTTTTTTTAATGGATATACATATTTTACCACAAATTCTGAAGATGAAAAAACTCTCCCTGCAAAGCAGAGAGAGTTGAATACTGACCAGATGAAGGTCAGAAATCTTATTCCTTCTTTGTTACCTTGCTTAAGGTCTTGCCCATTTTCCCCAATCCAATCATTAAGAGAGGGAAAGAAAATAGCGTTACAAGGCCTAATACAAGAAAGACTGCTACAAATCCACAGCTATCAATGAACCAACCAGTCAGTGGGAAAATGACAATCATAGATAGACTAAACATCATGGAATTGATACTCAGCATGGTTGCTCGTACACTGGAAGGTAGATAGGCTTGTAAATCATTGTAGTAGATGGGTTGATAAACGGCATAAAGAGCATTGGTCAAGAGATAGACACTCAGATAGGCAAATGGAGTCTTTACACCTACCAAAAGCAAGACCAAACCTGTGAGTGCAACCAGAAACGGAAAGACTTGATTACTATTCCATTTTTTCCCGATTTGACTGGCCAGATAAACCGCCAGGAGATTGAATCCACTACCAATTAACATGATGAGCGAAACTTGCCAACTGGCTAAGTCACTAATTTTCTGTTGGTAGTAATAATAAAACATGCACATGATGGTTCCTACCAACTGATAGGTAAGCATCCAGTAAAACAAAACTGGTTTGTCCTGCCATTCTTGTTTCACTACCTCCAATATCCGCTTTAAGGTCAAATGATTTCTTTCATCACTCTTGCTCTCTGGCTCTTTCATCAGAAAGATCAAAAGAATGGAAATCAAGGATAGCCCGATAGCAATATAATAGGTCCAAGCCAATGCTCCGTGAATAAAGAAGCCTGCCACCACTGTACCTAACGTTCGGGTGACTTCGGCCACACCAGACAAGAAGCTAGAAATCTGAAGATAACGGTCTTTTTGACCTGCTTCCACAGCTGAATCAAATAAGAAAGCTGTACTGGTCCCCGAGTCAAAATTATAAGACCAAGCATTGACCATCATGGCAATGGCATAGATCCAAAAATTCCCCTGACCAAATAAAATCAAGATAGAAGATCCAATACTGGACAAGCGAGCCAAGTAGAGATTGGTCTTGTAGCTAAAGCGATCGGCTAACATACCAGATGGGATCTCGCACAAGAGACTGGTCCCATGAAAGATACTCTCTAATAAACCAATCTGAAGCAAAGAAAGACCATTTTGAATAAAAAATAAAATCCAAAAACTGGTGATTCCAAAATAAGATGTAAATTCCAGACCTGCTAGGAGTGAGATATTGCGTTTGTAAGTTCTTTTAAACATTGTTTTTCCTCTTTCAATAGATTATATAAGTGTTTCTAAAAGACTTACTTAGATTTGCCTACATCTTCTCCACCTCCTTCATTTTTTCTTGATTCATTTCTTGACGCAGCTGGGCCACTTGATTAGACAAGGACACCAACAATTCGGTTTGCAACTTTTGAATTTCCAGTAAATCCGTCTGGTCTTGTTGCACCATATGGTCAATCTTCGTATGCAACAAGCGAATTTCCCGTTCAGATTCCATATTGACGTTAAAGTCATTTCGCGCTTGCAAGCGATCGTAATCTGCCGCCCTGTTTTGGCTCATCATGATCAAAGGAGCTTGAATCGCCGCAATCGTAGAAAGTGCTAGATTCAGCAAGATGAAAGGATAAGGGTCAAAATTCCAGCCAAAGGGATGCAAGACATTGATCAACATCCAGATAGCCATCATCATGATGAAGCTAATAATAAAGGTCCAAGAACCACCGAAGCGCGCAACAGAATCCGCCACCCGCTGACCGAAGGTATAGCTGGCTGTCAAGCGGTCTTCAACGTTAAAGGGGCGCTCGCTTTCGGGCATGACACCTGTCACCTGCTGTTTAATGGCTTCGTTTTTATCATTGGCACGCTCAATAATCTGACCTAGATAATCCATACAATATTGGCTCAAATTTTTATAGGTGATAAAATCATCCATTTGACTTTCCGGATAGGATGTCTTGAGCATCTGTTGAATGGAATGGTCCAGATCCGCAATCAAAGCCCCCTGACCATCCTCGTATTCTTTCCCATCGATGATGTCTATTTTCAGCATTGAGTTTCCTTTCATAGTTTTTTGGAGCAGATAAAAGTGAAAAACGCCTAATGGCGTTTTTACGTCTATTAAGGTTTGATACGATGCAACATACGTGGGAATGGAATGGCTTCACGGATATGTTTTGTACCAGCTGCGAAGGTTACCATCCGTTCAATCCCGATACCAAATCCACCGTGTGGAACTGTACCATATTTACGAAGGTCAAGGTAGAATTCATACTCTGTACGATCCATGCCAAGAGATTCCATCTTCGCAACAAGGGCGTCGTAGTCTTCCTCACGCATAGATCCACCGATGATTTCTCCGTAACCTTCTGGTGCGAGCAAGTCTGCACAAAGCACGCGGTCTGGGTTCCCAGGAACTGGCTTCATATAGAAGGCTTTGATATCTGATGGATAGTTGATCACGAAGGTTGGTACACCAAAGTGGTTTGAAATCCATGTTTCATGTGGTGAACCGAAGTCATCTCCATGTTCCAGATGCTCGTAATCCGCATCTTCATCGTTTTCATGCTCTTGCAAGAGATCAATCGCTTCATCGTAAGTAATGCGTTTGAATGGCTCTGCAATATAGCGTTTCAAAAGTTCCGTATCACGTTCCAATGTTTCCAAGGCTTGAGGAGCACGGTCCAAAACACCTTGTAGAAGAGCTTTCACATAAGCTTCTTGCAAGTCAAGTGACTCATCGTGTGTCAAGTATGAGTACTCAGCATCCATCATCCAGAACTCAGTCAAGTGACGACGAGTTTTTGATTTTTCAGCACGGAATACCGGACCAAAGTCAAAGACGCGACCAAGGGCCATAGCTCCGGCTTCAAGGTAAAGCTGACCTGATTGACTCAAGTAGGCTGGTGTTCCGAAGTAATCTGTTTCAAAAAGTTCTGTAGAATCTTCTGCAGCATTTCCTGAAAGAATTGGACTATCAAACTTCATGAAGCCATTCTTATCAAAGAACTCATAAGTTGCATAGATAATGGCATTACGGATTTGCATGACAGCGACTTGTTTGCGTGAACGCAACCACAAGTGGCGGTTGTCCATCAAGAAGTCTGTCCCGTGTTCTTTAGGAGTGATTGGGTAATCTTGAGATTCACCGATCACTTCGATGTCTGTAATATCCAATTCGTAACCAAATTTAGAACGCTCGTCTTCTTTGACAATCCCAGTCACAAACACTGATGTTTCTTGGCTCAAGCGTTTGATGGTGTCAAATTTTTCAAGCCCCACTTCTTCGCCGAATTTTTCGATAAAGTTTGGTTTAAAAGCCACACCTTGGAAAAAGGCAGTCCCGTCACGCAATTGCAAGAAAGCAATTTTTCCTTTACCTGATTTGTTGGCCACCCAAGCACCGATCGTCACTTCTTTACCAACATAGTCTTTTACTTCGATGATAGTAATCCGTTTTGTCATCATTCATCTTCCTTTTCTCGTTAAACTTGTCCGAAGACATTATCTTCTTAATTGTATCATAAAAAGGCTTTCAGTGCTAGATTCTACCTGTGAAAACAAGATTTTTTTTAAAAGAAAAAGATCCTCAGCTCATTACTAAGGATCT
Source organism: uncultured Streptococcus sp. (assembly GCA_934215455.1). Lineage (GTDB taxonomy): Bacteria > Bacillota > Bacilli > Lactobacillales > Streptococcaceae > Streptococcus. The sequence goes on along the minus strand of CAKPZX010000040.1, from coordinate 6,156 downwards.
TGTAATTTTATTTTTCCATAAAGGCCTTGAGGCGGCGAACAGCTTCTTTAAGGGTATCCAAATCTGTCGCATAAGACAAGCGAACATTTTCAGGGGCACCAAAGCCAGCTCCCGTTACTAAAGCAACCTCTGCTTCTTCTAAAATTGCTGTGGTAAATTCCGTCACATCTGTATACCCCTTCATCTCCATGGCCTTCTTGACATTTGGGAAGAGATAGAAGGCTCCTTGAGGTTTGATGGCTTCAAAACCAGGTACTTCATTCAACAAAGGATAAATAGTATTCAAGCGCTCTTCAAATGCTTGACGCATGATCTCAATAGAAGACTGATCCCCTGTGAGAGCTTCGATTGCAGCATATTGGGAAACGGTCGTTAAGTTGGAAGTTGTTTGGCTGATCACCTTGGCCATGGCTCCAATAATCTCTGGATCACCCACTGCAAAGCCAACCCGCCAACCGGTCATAGCATAAGTTTTGGAAACTCCGTTAATCACGATCGTTTGCTTGCGAATCGCTTCTGATAAGCTAGAAATGGGCGTAAAGGTATTGCCATTATAAACCAATCGACCATAGATATCGTCTGCCAAAATCAAGATGTCATGTTCAACAGCCCAATTTCCGATTGCTTCGAGTTCTTCTTTACTGTAGATCATCCCTGTTGGATTGGATGGCGAATTCAGCAAGACCACCTTGGTCTTGTCTGTCCGTGCTGCTTCCAGTTGCTCTACCGTTGCCTTGAAGTGATTTTCTTCTGTTGTTTGGAAAGTAACAGGTGTGCCCTCTACCATCTTGACCTGGTCTACATAAGAAACCCAGCAAGGGGTTGGAATGATGACTTCATCACCTGGATTGATGACAGAAGTAAAGAAGGCATAGAGGATAAACTTAGCACCAGTACCGACCACAACCTCATTCCGGTTTACTGCATAGCCATAAAACTCTTTCATATAGTCGCTAATGGCATCCTTCAATTCTGGAAGTCCAGATGCTACCGTATAAAAGCTAGCGCGGCCATCCTCGATGGAAGCGACTGCTGTTTCTTGAATATTTTTTGGAGTCGCAAAGTCAGGTTGACCCAGGGTCAAACTTAAGATATCACGACCTTCTGCTGCCAAAGCTTTGGCACGCGCATTTGCAGCCAAGGTCACACTTTCTTCCATTTCCAATACACGATTTGATAATTTCATATTTCCTCCTCAAATCTTAAAAAACACCGGTGACTTTCCCAGTCTTGAAATCCACCACATAATAAGAGCTCCCAGCCTTAACTTCCCAGATCGGTTTGCCTTTAAAGCGTCCAAAAGTTACCCGATCAATCGCGTCTTTGCTCTTCTCTTTGACGACGGAAGCTGCCTCTTTGGAACTAACTCCTTCTTTCAAAGGGTAGGTATAGACTGCATCATCCGCCTGCGCCACCAAAACCGCTAGTTCTTGCCCCTCTTGGTCCTTGCCAATAAAGGAAAGATACGCTTCTTTGCCATGAAAGAAACTCTCCGTCTCAATGGTAGCAATCGAAGAGTGAGACAGAGCTATTTTTCTTGCTTGCGCCATTTGATCCTGCAAGCGATCAGAAGTTTTTTCAGCAAGAAATAGCCATGAAAAAAGGACCGTCAACACTAAGATACAGATTCCTATTATATGTTGCCATACTATAAAAAGATTATTTTTCTGTTTCACTCCCTCATTATACACCAAAGCTACCTAGAATTCTATAGATTTTCACGAAAGAATTGTTACTAATATTTCATACCTGTTACAATATTTTGGTATAAAATTGTTTGATAAACAAAGTAAAATTAACACCTTCGCTATCATTTGTTCATAGTTTAATAAATTTGTCACAATTTTGTAACTAATTTGAAAATAAAATTAAACGACAGAAATACTATTTATTGATAAAATATAGATATGGAAAATTTAAAGAGATTATTCAAAGAAGCAAACGTAGATTTAAAAACCATGATCGTCTTCCACAAGGCAGAACGATTGATCCGTGCCTCTGAGGCTCATATCTTTAAAAAGCACCAGTTGACACCAACTCAATTCTCTGTACTTGAGACCTTGTACAGCAAAGGCGATCTCCGCATTCAAGATCTGATTGATAGCATTCTTGCGACCTCTGGAAATATGACTGTGGTTATTCGCAATATGGTCCGCGATGGTTGGATTACACGCGAAACCGATCCAGAAGACCGCCGTGCTTATCTTGTATCTATTACAGATGCCGGTCGTAAAAAGATCGAAGAAGCTCTTCCAGATCATATCAAAAATATTCAACGCTTGATGCAAGTCTTTAATAGTGGTGAGCAAGCTGAGTTGACAGAACTCTTGAAGAAATTCAAACATATCGCCTAAGCCTACTGCTCAAGACGATTCTGACTCCAAAATCCTCTATTTTGGGGTTTTCATCGTGCATTCTCTTTATCTAACAGATCAAAAAAATATTCCTGACGCTTCTCAGGAATATTTTTATTTATTCTTTCACAAAGATCCATTCTTTCTCTTGCGATAAATCCTCACGATAAGAGAAACCTGCTACTTCTAGTGATTTCAGATCTTCTAGATGGGTGATTTCTTCCTTCATCATGGCTGTCACCATAGCCCCACGTGCTTTCTTTGAAATCGTTGAGTGAATCTTTAGTGTCCCACCACGATTCTCCATGAATTTGATCCGAATCATTCGCTCACGAATGGCTTTTGAAAAGACCTGTTCAAACTCAGAAGACAAAAGGGATAAGATCTGCTCCTCACCTTCTACTGCCTGATCATAGTCCTCTTTCCAGAGTGCCTTGAGGGACTTTCCAGCTGGTTTTAGCTTCATCATAAAATCCAAGCGATGGGGCGCAATCCCTTCATAGGCAGGTAGTACCCCATATAAAGCGGTCGTGATTAACAAATGCTCCTGCAGATAAGCCTGCTCTTTTTCGGATAAGTCTTGACGCTCGATACTACGATACATAAGGCCATCAAACAGTTCCAAAGCAGGATAGGTTTTAGCACTCCCAGCTAACAAAGCCTCAATTCTTTCTTTTTCTACTTGAGCTCTTTCCTCTGAGATCCCGTAAAAGGTCGCTAATTCTTCTAGTGAGAATTGCTTCAAAGCTTGGAGGATGGTTTTTGTGTTCTCTGACAAGGGTTGGGGCTCAACGATACCAGCCTGTTCGTTCAGTTCTTTGGCGGATGGAATTAATAGTTTCATAGGTCTATTGTACCATATTTTTCAAATTTTCTTGACAGGAGTTTTTATAAATGTTATTATCTAGTTATGAAAACTAGATTAAAGAAAGGTAAAGATTTCGTGTCCACTTTTTCCTATCCAACGTGGGAGCAACTGCCTGAGCTAGACCTCTATCTCGATCAGGTCCTACTTTATGTCAATAAAACCTGTGCACCTGTTCTTTCTTCTTCTGACAAGGGCTTGACGGCTGCCATGATCAACAATTACGTAAAGCATGGTTATGTCGAAAAACCAGATAAGAAGAAATACCAGCGTAGACAGGTGGCTCGCTTGATCGCTATTACAACCTTAAAAACGGTCTTTTCTATTCAGGAGATCGCTTCTACCTTAAATTTCTTGCAGGACCAGGCGAGTTCAGATCTTCTCTATAATAGCTTTGTCGCTTATCTCAATGAGCAAAAAGAACCGATCGCTCCTATCATTCGTTCTGCCTGTCAGACGGTTCAACTTTATCTTGAAACCCTATCATATATTCAACCAGCAAAAACGGAGGAAGAAACTGATGAATTACACCATGAAACTAAGTAAAAAATTATCCTTTGGAGAAGAGATCGCTAATAGCGTAACCCACGCTGTTGGCGCCCTCCTCATGTTGATCTTGCTTCCGATCTCAGCAGTCTATAGCTTTGAGCAACACGGTCTGCTTAGTGCTTTTGGGACTTCTATCTTTGTGATCAGTCTCTTTTTGATGTTTCTGTCTTCGACCGTTTACCATGCCATGTCTTACGATTCACCTCAAAAGTATGTACTTCGCATTATCGACCATTCCATGATCTACATTGCGATCGCAGGTAGTTACACACCAGTCGTCCTTACCTTGATGAACAACTGGATGGGCTACAGCATTATCTTGATCCAATGGGGGACCACCATCTTTGGTATTCTCTACAAAATCTTTGCCAAAAAAGTCAATGAAAAGTTCAGCCTCGCTCTTTACTTGATCATGGGCTGGTTGGTTATCTTTATTATTCCCCAAATCGTCAGCCAAACCAATCCGATCTTCTGGGGTCTCATGCTCATGGGCGGTCTGTGCTACACGGTTGGAGCTGGCTTTTATGCTAAGAAAAAACCATACTTCCACATGATTTGGCACCTCTTCATCCTGGCAGCTTCTGCTCTTCAGTATTTAGCGATTGTATACTTTATGTAATACGCTCACCACTCTTATGAGTGGTTTTTTTGTGATTTTTTCTGTACAATAGAAAAAAACTGTATGGGGACAGTCAGGATGAAGAGAAGCAAATACCAACAAATTATTCATGTACTAAAAAAAGCCATTCAAGATGGAGAACTGGAAACCGGAGAGAAAATTCCTTCTGTTCGTCAGTTAGCTAGTCAGTTTTCTTGTAGTAAGGACACGGTGCAACGAGCCTTGCTGGACTTGACTTACCAGCACTTCCTCTATGCTAAGCCTCAAAGTGGCTACTATGTTTTGGAGCAAGAACCTAATCGACATGAGGATCTTCCACTAAAATTAGATAAGGACCGCAACCAGGCTTTCGAGGACTTCCGGACCTGTATCAATGAAACCTTGATTGGACGGGAGAATTATCTCTTCAACAACTTTTCGGATCAAGCAGGCTTACTAGAAGTACGCCAATCGATTCAAGGCTTATTGAAGGAAGAAGGGATTTATACGACTGCGGATCAGATTGTTTTGACTGCTGGTACTCAGCAGGCGCTTAATATCCTCAGCCAGATTGACTTTCCCAATAAAAAATCTCAGATCTTAATCGAGCAACCGACTTATCATCGGATGAACCAACTCTTAGATTCGCAGCAACTTGCTTACCGTACCATTCAACGAAATTTAACGGGGATTGATCTTGAGGAACTTGAAGAGATTTTCAAAAGTAGCCATATCAAATTCTTCTACACGATCCCTCGTTTTCACTATCCGCTTGGTCATAGCTATTCGACCAAGCAGAAAGAAGCGATCTTGCAACTAGCTGACCAATATGATGTCTACCTTGTTGAGGACGACTATTTGGGAGATCTTGATGGCAGTAATGCTCCATCTTTTCATTATTTGGATCAAAAGAACCGGGTGATCTACATCAAATCTTTTTCTACCAATCTCTTTTCTGCTCTTCGCATCACTTCCATGATCCTTCCCCATGCCCTTCTTAAGCCAGTCTTGACCTATAAGACGATTCTGGACTATGATAGCAATCTGATCATGCAAAAGGCCTTGAGTCTCTATATTGATAATGGTATGTATCTGACCAATAAAAAGCGACTCCTTGCCAGAAAAAAAGAGGAAGAAGCCAATCTAAAGACCTTGATGACTCAGTCTCCCCTTCTCCCTCATCTGACCCTGACCCACGACGGGATCCTTCTAGAACTCAGCCAAGTTCAATCCCTTGCTGCCTTAAAACATAGCGGACTCCCGCTTGATTTCTTTGAAGCAGCCTACATCACTTCTTGTCCTTACCAACTCGCCAAGATCAAATCGGCAGTTGTGGCCAATGTTTTACCAAAGCTGACGACTTTTTTTGAAAGAGAAACCCTCGTATAGACTATACGAGGGTCTTCTTATTTCTTCAATTGCTCATAGATAAGTTTCGCATTTTGAAGGCCTATCCGATAATCGAGGCGAATTAGGCGAATCGCTTCCATCTCTGGTTCTTTGAGGTACTTCTCTCTTTGTTCCTTGGAAATACTACCTGGTTTTAGAAGATAGTGGGTGAATTGATTTCTGACTTTATTGAGCTCGACTTGAAGAGTGAAATAGAGTCCAAATAAGACAATGACAACTCCCATCAGGATCAGATCGTTTGACATGGTGTATGCTCCCTTTTTCTGTTCTTTTCTTTATTTTACAGCTTTCAAAGAAGAAAAACAAGAGAGTGGGACAGAAATCGGTAATTCGTTAGAATTCGATTTCGTCGTCCCACCTCCGCACAGTTGAGTAGGGCT
>CAKPZX010000039.1 GCA_934215455.1 uncultured Streptococcus sp. | reverse complement strand
CTCTTTCTTTCCTTATAGGATATTTTCATATTCATCGCGGACAGATTGAGGCCAGACACTAGTTTGGACTTCACCGATATGTTTCTTACGAAGCAAGAACATAGCCAAACGAGATTGTCCGATCCCTCCACCAATTGTAAGTGGGAAAAGACCATTTAACAAAGCTTTGTGCCACTCTAATTGGAGACGATCCTCGTCCCCTGTGATCGCAACTTGGCGGCGAAGCGTATCTTCATCGACACGGATTCCCATTGAAGACAACTCAAAGGCTGAACCTAGAACGTCATTCCAGACGAGGATATCACCATTCAAGCCCTTGTAGCCATTTTCAGACTCTGTTGTCCAGTCATCGTAGTCAGGTGCACGGCCATCGTGTGGTTTGCCATCTGCAAGCTCTCCACCAATCCCGATCAAGAAAACGGCTCCGAATTCTTTGGCAATGGCATTTTCACGCTCTTTTGGAGTTAAATCTGGATAGCGTTCCACCAACTCTTCTGTGTGAACGAAGGTAATTTGTTTTGGAAGAACTGACTCAATGTCATAGCGCGCTTCTACTGCTAGTTCTGTTAAACGAATCGCCTTGTAGATTTTTTCAACCGTTTCTTTGAGGTAGGCGATGTTGCGTTGACCATTTGGGATGACTTTTTCCCAGTCCCATTGGTCTACATAAACAGAGTGGATAGCGTCTAGCGAATCTTCATCTGGACGAAGGGCCTTCATATGGACAAAGAGACCTTCTCCTTCGCCAAAACCAAAACGTGCCAAGGTATGGCGTTTCCATTTTGCGAGTGAATGCACGACTTCATAAGTCTCATCAGGAATTTGAAGGACCTTGACAGATACCGGATGTTCAATCCCAGAAAGGTTATCCTGCATCCCGTCTCCGACCTTGCTCAAAATTGGTCCTTGGACTTCAATGATGTCCAATTTATCTTTTAAATATTGTGTAAAAGTCGTTTTAACAAACGAAATTTCTTTTTGTTGATGGATAAAACTTTTTTTCATATAATTCCTCGTTGTTAGAAGTTGTAAAACTGATTATACTCCTTTTTCATTCAAAATCCAAGCCTTTTCATTCGTTTTCAACTGAATTTTTCTCTTGCAAAAAGGATTTATTTTTGATAAACTATACGTAACTTTTAAAACGTTACATAGGAGAGCTGACATGTTTGATGCAAAAAAACTAAAAGAAAGACGCCTAGAAAAAGGCTTGACCCAAGCAGATGTCTACGAGGATCTCAAGATTTCTCGCAAGACTTACTCCAGTTGGGAGAATGGCTTAGCGGAGCCACACGAAAAAAATCTCAGGAGGTTGGCCAAGCGCCTCTCCGTTAAAGAGGACTACTTTATTAACAAAGAGTCTGCACTCTACACCTACCCTTTATTAACCCCACCTCATCAAAAGAAAGTCGACCAATTGGCCAGCCAGTTATTAGAGCAGCAGCAAAAAGTTGTTTCCTTGACGGCTTATAAGGTTCTTTCAATTGAGCTGGCAGCTGGTTTAGGACATACCTTTTATGATAACGAAACAGACTATGAAACCGTCTATTTTGACAAAGAGATCCAGCATGACTTCGCATCTTGGGTATCAGGTGATTCGATGGAACCTCTCTATCCCAATGGCTCTGTTGCCCTCATGAAGCAGACTGGCTTTGACTATGATGGTGCTGTCTACGCCCTCATGTGGAACGGAAAAACCTACATCAAGAAAGTCTATCGGGAATCGGAAGGTTTGCGCTTAGAATCCATCAACCCTGATTACGACGATTTATTTGCTCCCTATGAAGACGAGCCCAAAATCGTCGGCATTGTGGTCGGGCATTTTCTTCCACTCGAGGTTTAAATATGCTATTTGATTATTCACGTGAGCCTCATTCTGATATTGCTTTTGTGGATATGAAAAGTTTTTATGCCAGTTGTGAATGTGTCCGTCTGGGGCTCAATCCCTTGACGACTTCCCTTTGCGTCATGAGTCGGAGTGACAATTCTGCTGGTCTGATTTTGGCGAGCTCTCCCGTTTTCAAACAAGTCTTTGGCAAGAAAAATGTCAGCCGTAGCTACGACCTACCTTTTGACCTCAAAACTAGAAAATTTAATAGCTACGTCGCCCAAAAGCAAGGATTGCCAACGGATCCATCCTTTGTTTCCTACATTGAATCCTGGGCCAAGAGGACCCTGATTGTTCCTCCACGGATGAATGCCTATATTCAGGTCAATATGGAAATTCAGAAGGTCTTTCAGGAATTTGCGGCACCAGATGATATTTTCCCTTACTCGATTGACGAAGGCTTTATCGATCTGACCTCTTCCTTAAATTATTTTATTCCAGATTCCTCCCTCTCTCGAAAGGAAAAACTGGATCTCCTTTCTGCCAGGATCCAAAAAAGGATCTGGCAGGAAACTGGCATCTACTCTACCATCGGCCTCAGCAATGCCAATCCCCTTCTTGCAAAGCTAGCCTTGGACAATGAAGCCAAGCATTGCCGAAATATGCGCTCCAATTGGTCTTATGAAGATGTAGAAAGTAAGGTCTGGAAACTGCCCCAGCTCACTGATTTTTGGGGCATTGGACGTCGCACTGAAAAACGATTGCAAAAGATCGGGATCACGTCGATTGCCGAACTGGCTCAAGCTCACCCAGATCTCTTAAAGAAAGAATTTGGAGTCATGGGCCTTCAACTGTGGTTCCATGCTCATGGCATTGATGAAAGCAATGTCCACAAGCCTTATCGTCCGAAATCACGAGGCATTGGTAACTCTCAAATCTTGCCCTATGACTACCATCTACAAGCCGATATTGAACTGGTGTTTCGGGAGATGGCTGAACAGGTGGCTATTCGCTTGCGACGGAAAAAAAAGAAGACCCAGCTGGTCTCTATTCATGCCTCCTACTCCAAAATCGAGGGACTTCCGTCCATTCACTGCCAGCAAAAGATTGAGCCCACCCAATCCACTAAGGTTTTATCCGATACGGTTCTGCGGCTCTTTCGCTCCAAGTACGAAGGAGGAGCCATTCGGCAGATTGGTGTTTTTTATGGAGAACTTGTCGAGGAGTCTCTTCAACTCTTTTCTCTCTTCGATGACCCAGTAGCCTTGGAAAAAGAGGAGAAACTCCAGCAGACCATTGACCGCATTCGGGACCAATTTGGCTTTACCTCTCTTCAGAAAGGCTCCTCACTACTAGAAAACTCACGCGCCATTGCACGCAGTAAACTAACAGGCGGACATTCCGCAGGAGGCTTAGATGGATTAACATGATTGACCGTTCTTATCTCCCTTATCAATCCGCTCGCGAATTTCAAGATCGTGGCATGGCCAAATGGGCCGGCTTCTTTTTATCCGAACACACAACTGCCCTGCATACAAAAGAAATTGACCGCAGTCAGCTCATGATTCTTCCACTTGCTGAACAGATCCAGCTCCTGGAGCAGGCCTTTCAACAACAAACGACGATTTCGATCACAACTCTAGAGGGGAATCAATTTGCTACCTACACAGGTTCGATTCACACCTTATCTGCTTCTGAGGTTCTTCTCAAAAGCGATGGCCACTACCACCGTCTCCTCGTAGACTCTATCATTTTTATTGAATCTGAGGAAACAGCCTATGAAACCTATTCAGACTAAACACGAATTACAATTTGATTATTTTTCGGAGAATTACTACCAATTTGAGACAGACTTTTACAAGTGGGCAGCTACTTCTACGCCACTCGTCTTTTTAGAAGACGATATTCTCCACTCTATGGCAGCAGGCCAGCGAAACTACTTTCGTCTTCACCACACCAAAAGTCGGGATCATCGAGACCATTATTTCTATTTTAAGGTTTCCACACTCTCCCAATCACCCCTGACCCGTATTTACGCTTATACAGGACATCACTTACAAAAGATAGATCCTCATCAGACAGAGAAAAAGGATAGCTTGATCTGAGAAGCTATCCTTTTTCTTGATTTATGGGATTCACTACAATCCTTATGAGTGATTAGAATCCATCTACGTTTGTGTAGATTTTTTGTACGTCCTCGTCGTCTTCAAGAACGCTGTAAAGTTTTTCAAATGTTTCCAAATCTTCACCTGACAACTCAACTTCTGATTGAGGAATCATTTCCAATTCAGTTACTTGGAATTCTTCGACACCTGATTCACGCAAAGCAACGATCGCTTTGTGAAGATCAGTTGGTGCAGTGTAGACTGTGATCGTTCCTTCTTCTGCTTCGACATCATCTACATCAACATCTGCTTCAAGCAAAAGCTCAAAGATGGCATCGGCATCATCACCAGCAAAGACGATAACACCCTTGTTGTCAAAGAGGTAAGATACAGAACCGGAAGCTCCCATGTTCCCACCGTTTTTACCAAAAGCAGCACGGACATTGGCAGCTGTACGGTTGACGTTTGACGTCAAGGTATCAACGATCAACATCGAACCATTTGGTCCGAACCCTTCGTAACGTCCTTCTGTAAAGGTTTCGTCAGTGTTTCCTTTTGCCTTATCGATCGCTTTATCAATCACGTGTTTTGGCACTTGCGCTTGTTTCGCACGGTCAATAACGAATCTCAAAGCAGTATTTAGTTCTGGATCTGGTTCACCCTTTTTAGCAGCTACATAGATCTCCACACCAAATTTGGCATAAACTTTTGAGTTGGCACCATCTTTGGCAGTTTTCTTGGCAACAATATTGGCCCATTTACGTCCCATGAGGATTCTCCTTAAATTTTTTCAAATTATTTTCAATCTTTAACATTATATCACAAATCATCGAAGTTAGACTAGATTTTTATATTTTTAGAAAGGATACTATTCGGCTTTCAAATATCGATAGACATCATCAATGAAGATATTGGCAATCCGTTTTTTAAAGGCTTCATTGTTGAGAAGTGCTCCATACAAATCTTGACTTTGAGAATACCCTTCTGTTAATGCATTGTCTATTTCCTCTTCAAAAGCAAACTTAAAATCTTCACGAGAGTTCACATGTGCTGATTGTTTAAGCCTTGGATTCTTCTTCAATAACTCTCGAATAGAGACTGCACCGCTCATTCCAACTTCAGGTTCAATATTCAAATCAAACTGTTCATTTATTTCTTCCAAGATTTCTGATAAGCGCTTTTCTTGGTCTTCTGTCACTGATGTTAAACTTGGTTTAGGTAAGTTCACCTCATACTTTTGATCTAATTCAGAAACTCCCACAAATGAACCTGTCTTTTTATGTTTCATATAATCAACGACTATCTTATCGGCGATCGTAAAGTCATCACTACCAATCCGAACATCAATCATCTTCACTAAGCGTTGAAGATAATTGTATCGCTCGTGTAAGACTTCATTTTGATAAGCAGTTGCTTGAATCAAGAAGGTATACATGCGTAAGAAACCTCGAATGACCTTTCGAATGGATAACTGTTCTTTATCAGTGTAGCGTCTGACTCTCTCACAGCCTTGATTCAGAAGAGCCACCATCTTTTGTTTATCTCGACTAGAGCGTTTCTCTTGATACAAATATTGATTGAACTCATGTACAATCTCTGTATCTAAAATACCATATTCGTCTAATTTCCGATCCAAGTCTAAGACATCCCGAGGCGAAACTGTTTCTGATAAAATCGTTGTTCGATAATAAGGAGCAAAAGCAGATTGAATGTCTTCATAAGTGTTTTTAAAATCAAGAATAAAGGTTTTCTTGTTGTAACCTCTGAAGATTCGATTCAGACGGGATAATGTCTGAACAGCCGCAACACTCCGTAATTTCTTATCTACATACATGGCCACCAACTTAGGTTGGTCAAATCCTGTTTGGTATTTATTGGCCACAATCAAGACCTGATAGTCAGCCGTATTAAACTGATCTTTTAGGGCATCTTCTTTACAGTGATTCATCTGTGATTCAGAGTATTCCTTACCACGATAATTTACCTTACCTGAAAAAGCAATCAAGGTCCCAATACTAGTAATACTATGTTCTTCAAAATATTTCTGAAAAGCTAGTTGGTACTTCACCGCAGCTTCACGTCCAGATGTCACAATCATTGCCTTCCCATGTCCACCTAACTCAGCCATAATATCATGGCTGATAAAATGATCCATAATGATCTCAACTTTTTGATTGATATTTTCATCAGACAATTCAATAAACTTAGCAATCTTACGTTTGGCAATTGTGGTTTTCAGTTCAGGATCTTCTTCTACAGCTTTATTTAACTTGCAGTATCTCTTATAAGTCGTATAGTTGTTCAGGACATCCAAGATAAAGCCTTCATTGATTGCTTGTTTCATACTGTAGACATCAAAAGGAGCTTTCGAGCCATCTGACTGTGTTGTACCAAACAACTGTAGGGTGGTTGCCTTAGGAGTAGCTGTAAAGGCAATGATTGAAACGTTATCTTGCTTACCTGTACGCGCAATCTCCTGCTCAATCGCATCCGCAACGGTTACTTCCTGAACCTCATCGATGGTTCTACCTTCTGTATCCGTTTCAGTCAATACCTGACTAACTGAACTCATATAAGAGCCCGTCGTCGAACTATGAGCTTCATCAATCAAAATAGCAAACTTCTTGTTGGCAGTATTGCCTACAGACATCCAATCCGACTGGTTAATCTGGGCGAACTTATGGATTGTTGTTGCAATGATCTTTGTGTTCCCTGCAATGGCATCAGCTAAATCACTTGATGTTTCACGATCACCCATCACTTTCACGACACCGTTCTTATGATTAATCTGTCTAACAGCGTCTTGTAACTGACGGTCTACTACAATACGGTCTGTGACAATTAAAACTGTATCAACGATATTTCTATTTTGATCATCATGAAGAGACACTAAACTGTGGGCAAGCCAAGCAATAGTATTTGTTTTCCCTGAACCAGCTGAGTGTTGAATCAAATAATTATTATCCGTATGGTTGGTCTTCATGTCTTCTAGAAGGCGACTAACGGCTCTACGTTGATGATATCTTGGGAAGATAAGAGTTTTCTTTTTAGAGTTAGTCTTATCGACTTCATAAAAGATGAAACTCTCAACCAGTTGGAGAATACTATCCTTGGTCAGGACATCTAACCATAAATACTCTGTATCCACTCCGTCTGGATTATGGGAGTTTCCACTTCCTGTTTCAATCCCTTCTCCTTTTCCCATATTAAAGGGTAGGAAGTAGGTTTCTTGACCTTTTAACTGGGTAGTCATGTAGACTTCCAAGGTATCTACGGCAAAGGAAGCCATAACTCCCTGCTCAAAACGAAAGAGGCGATTCTTGGGATTGCGACCCTTGAGTTGCTTGATAGCATCCTGGACCGATTGCCCATTTGGATTGAACTTAAGCTCAATGGCAAAAAGGGCCAAGCCATTAATAAAGATTACAAGATCGATGCGATCATCCTCTTCATAAACCACTTCTTCAATCACTGACAAGCGATTGGCTTGGTATTGCTGAAGGGCCTTTTCATTAAAACTAGTTGCAGGTTTGCGATAGAGAAGGCGCAACTGCTTGTTTTCAATAAAGACACCCTCTTTTAAGGCGAACAAAAAACCACCCTTGACGATTTCTGTATTGATGAGATTGATGATTGTTTCCTTAGTCAGTTTTTTAAGGAGATAATCCATGGTCTCTTCCTGAGTCTCCATCAGAAAATCCCATAGGAGCTCCACATCCATGGCTAATCGAGGGTCGTACTGAGCCGCATCCCGCTGGATATAACCATTTTTTTCTTTCAAGTCTTTGATAATCCACTGCTGGAAATCATAGCGCTCCTTTAAGCCCAAATTTGCCATAGTTTCTCACTTTCTAATATTTCGTTTGTTCAGTTTATTTCTTAAACGTAATTTTTTCTTCATTGAGAGTTCTTATTATGTACTCATCAATCAATTTTTTATCTTCTTCATTTTTTGAAAAATGAGTTTTAATATTAATTGGAGTTCTGTGCTCTAATAAACGATGAATTACCTCATCACTCCTATCATCGTACCAAGTCCAGTCTACTTCAGGGTAGAGTCCTCGAATATTTTCTTTGATATCTTTTAAAATGTCAGACTTCGAAAAATATCCTTCTCTACTTAGATTGTATAAACTACCTACTGACTGTTTTCTTGGATCTGGTATTGTTATTATGCCGTCCTCATGACCCTCATTAATTCTTTTTATCAAGTGTTGGTAGATTTTATTTTGTAGCTTAGGAAAACCATACACTTTAGAAATCATCAGTTCAATTACTTTGTAATAAAAGATATTTTCTGAATCCTCATAAGCACTTAGAATTTCTAGAACATCATTTTTAGTATCTTCTTCAAGATTATTAAATAAATAACATAACAAATCAGAATACTCCATAATATTTTTAACATCATCATTTTGATATTTAATTTTTAAAATATCTATATTGAGCTTTTCAAGCATTATCTTCGCAGTTTCTTCTTCAGTTGAGCAGTATTTTAATAACTGAGAATATAATGGATACGCTGAATGATATAAAGAAAAATCATTTTCCAAAATTATATTTAAATGTTTATTAACAATCTCAACCATCTTAGATTTCAACATATCATTGTTAATTGCATCTATATTATCAAGGACAACTTTAATGAGTCCCTTAATTTCTTTATTTAAACTAAAATATAGTGTTTGAGAGTCTAAAACATTTATTATTCTTGATACATCTATATCATCAACCAGAGGTAAAAAATTTAGCAGATTTCTAAGTTCATGGAGATGAGAATCTACATGAGATTTAACCTTTTCTTGCAGATAAGTTATTCTGTTAAATAAAAACTCTTCTGCTTCTTCAGTAACTTTAATTTTACTAAATGAGTAATTGCTAAAATATAAATTTACTACTTTAAAATCTATACTAGGAAGAATCAATTGAACATCGTCCAAATCAAGCTCCCTAATCATTGATGCTGTCCCATCAGAAATGGACTTCACATGCTTTACAAATGAATTATCATAACTGAGTAACAACATTTCTAAGTATCTATTAATGATTGATTTAAACATTTTATAATGTTCAACACATAAACAGTTTAGTTTTATAAAGTTATAAAGATTTTTTACTTCAAATTCAGCATTATAGAGATGATTATTAAAAGACTGTCCACCCTTCAGATAGTTTTCGTGTTCTTCACGAATTTTATCGAATAATTCATTAATCGTTTCTAATTTTCTGTAAAAAAAATTGAGGTTTAGTATTGAATCTCTAAAAAATTCGATAATTTTTTTCTCATCACCTGTAACCGAGTTAATAATTCGTTCCGTTAGTTCATTTAGTTCCCCACTATATAATGGTTCAGCATAATTAGGTGCTTCTTCAAAAAGATTTATGGGGATGCGTTGAAAATTAAATTCACACACAAGGAAATTAAAATAGTCTTTCTGACGAAATGCTGTATTCGCTAGTTCCCTAAACTTTGCTTTTGCTAGAGAATACTGCTTTTCTTCATATAACTTGAACGCCTCCATTAAAAATCCATTTGCTTTGAATTCTCTAGTTTCTTCAAAGTCAATATCCAAAAAATGGTTGAAAAGAGATTTATTATAAACCATTTTTTGTAGTTCTACATGATTCTTAATTTCAAATCTTAAACTATCATTTCCAAACCAACTATAACTATCGCCCCTGTTTAAAGCCCTTCTCTTTAATGTAGAGTATGTTGAAAAATCTCTCGAATCGATGAAACTGAGTCTATCCAAGAAAGCAAGTTGTCCCCATAAACCATCAACATTGTCTAATGTTCTATTTTCATCGAATGATAAATCCTCTAAAAATTTCTTTGTATTTAAAAATTTTTTATTTTGTCCCTCTGATACTTCCTCTACATCATCCGAACATCTATCATTAGAAAAAACGATAACTCCTTGTTTTTTGTACAAATCTCTTTCAAAAGTCGATGGTTTTTCAGGAATATAAAGATAAGCGAATTTAGCATCCGACTGAAAAGCATTCTGAACCAGACGAAATATAGCTTTAAAAGTAGAATCTTTTAAAGAGTACCCCACAAATAATAATGTATGGTTCATGATTAATGTCTGTATTAAATTTGAAATCATTGGAAAGTTCGAAGAATAGTCTAAGTAGTCTTCTTCTTTCAATACAATATTATTTTTAGTAAGATCTCCATGCATTTTAATTAAATATCTTCTGGGACTTGTGTATGGAATATCTTTATCCTCAGCGACTACGTTGTACTTTAGCAAGCCACTTCCAAATTGATCTTCCAGTAGGGAATCATAGTTTGTCGTAATTATATGTTCTGGAGCTATCTTTTCTATTAATTTGTGTAACTCATTTGGTTTACTTATCCCTTTACTAGAGAAAACTTCTTCTATCTTTTCTGTATATCGATTTTTCCCAAACGTATCATAATAATACTGAGCAACTCTTTGATAATCATCTGAATTGCCATCTGGTAAATCTAATTCTTCCCTGAATGATTGAATCAACTCTCCCCAAGTCGGCAAATTTGAATTAGCTGATATTCCTGCACCAACAAATAAGATCAAAGAATTTTCCTTAATAGATTTCTTTATTTGAGATACATACAAACTATAATTTTCTTCCATTTTTTGCAACCGTCCTATCATTCACTTTTTCATCCAAATACAAGTTGTACGTCTACACCCTCTTCTTCCCTGTCACATAATCATAAATAAGAGTTTGTCGTTGTTTGTTAATATTATCAATTTGCTGATTCTTGATTTGAATTAACTTGTCAATTTGAACAGTTTTCTTATCTAGAAAATCAGCAATATTTTTTTGTACTAAAAAAGGTACATTTACAAATAGAAGTTCCCCCAACATCTGAATTGTTAATTGTGAAACCGCCGTTTGATTTTTCTCAATTATAGCTGAATTTATCCAATACGTTACAAATCTACAATCCACCTGACTTTTTGGAACACAAACCAATAAGCGAACAACAGGATAAAAATTAATATTTCTATACACTGCTTTTCCAACATCTCCCCTACCAGTCACAGTGACACAATTCTTTTTAAATCGATATTTATTAGTGTACCCCAACACACCTTCATTTTCGAGAGAGTTAGACAGAACGGGATAAGGATGACTTTCTGAGTATTCCTCAACTGTATTTCTTTCATCTATATCCCCTCCAGCATATATATCAAAATAATATTTTAAGCGACTCACTCCCCACCCTTGAGGCACCTGTCCGATCCAGTCGATACCTGAGTCTTTCATAGGGACTGTTTTATCCAGTCCTTTTGTGACGGTTTCATAAATCAAGCTGGCGCGGTAGTCTTTAAGTTTTTGAATTTGCTCCTCCAGCAATGCTTTAGCTTTATCTAACTGGGCGGTTTTCTTGTCTAGAACCTCTACAATTTTTTGCTGCTCCGATACAGGAGGTAAGATAACTTTTATTCTTTCTATAACTCCCATTCCTATATTTTGTTGAGTTCCAAAAGACCAATTAAATTCTACTTGGGATTTAAACAGAGTGGATAACAAATAAAAATAAATGTATTTTTGAATAGCTAATGTTTTATTACATCTAATTAAAGCTAACGGAGACCAAATATCAAAAATCTCATCCGTATTGACTATACCAACATTTCCCGTTGTTGCTCCGGATTTTACGATAAAAATGTCATCTTTTTTAGGTGAAATTTTTTTCTTAAAACGATCATGATCTTTTAATGAAATATATCCACGCTTAAAATTAAAATCTAAAACGCCATCTTTTACAGCTTCTGCAGATAAAAATGGGATTCCTGTTTCATATAATACTGGTGTTTCATGCGGTCCATCAGTAACAGGTGTCTCTACTATATGCTTTATCGGCCTTACTCTCCACTCTTCTGGTATCTGTCCGATCCAGTCGATACCACTCTCTTTCATCTTAGTCATGTTTGAGTTCCTCCAAGAGAGTCTGTAGTTCTGCTTCTAAGTCATAGAACTCTGCCAAGAGCTTCTCGGAACTTTCTGGTGCTTGGTAGTGATAGAAATAGCGGGTAAAAGGAATCTCAGCTCCATAGCCCTTTTCCTCATCAAACCAGTAGTGGGCGTCAGGTACATGTGGGTAGACCTCCCGCGCAAAGTAGTCTTCCACATTCTCTGTCAGCTTGACGATTTCGCTATCCTTGGTTGTCTTGTCGTAGACAATCCCATCAGCAATCTCATTTGGCTTGTCTTTCTTATTGGTTCGGATGACTTCTGCCGTCTTGTCCATTTCACTCATAGCTAGGGCTAGCGCATTGATATTAGCAGGCGTGACCTTGATATCCCCCAATAAGTCCTTAATGACTTGGACAAAGCCTTCAAAGTTTGGATAACTGTCATCTGTAATTCCCTTACCAAGAGCATCCAAGATAGCTTCTTGCTTGGCCTTCCCAGCTTCAAAGTCTTGTAATTTCTTCTCATTTTTGGCTGAGCGTGGTTCCATCTCCAGTAATTCTTGATACTGGTATTCGTCAAATAGTTTAGCTAGGAAAGGAGCACTTTTGGCCTTCTCAATGGTTTCTTCGTTTATCTTGCCACGACGTTGTAGAGGCTGCATGACAGTATATTCTCGGTAAAGAAATTCTTCCTTATCAAAAATCTTCACATGGTCATTTTCTGTAAAATCATCATACCATTGGAGGATCTGGCGGATATTATCTTGAGACAATTCACGACGTTTTTGTCCGAGAGATTTACGCAGAGGAACAAACTCCTCTGTCGCATCGATAAATTGGACTTTGTTTTGACGCTCAGGAGATTTGTTTTTATTGTATATCCAGATATAAATCCCAATCCCTGTATTGTAGAAAAACTGTCCTGGTAGGGCAATAATAGCTTCTAGTAAATCATTCTCAAGAATGTAACGACGGATTTGACTTTCTCCAGATGAAGTACCACCAGAAAAGAGAGGAGAACCATTTGAAATAATAGCTGCTCGTCCGTTTTCTTCTAGTTTAGCTAAACCATGAAGATGGAAAAGCAGTTGGGCATCACCAGACCCTGGAGTCGCAACAAAACGTCCTTGTCGACCTTCTGTACTCTCAAAGAGGTTATGGTCTCTTTTAACTGCGTCTTCTACGCCATCATCTGCATCTTTCCCGCCCCAGGATTGACCAAAGGGAGGATTGGCAATGACAAAACTCATCTTCGTATCCGGGAATGGATCTGGATCTTTTAGGGTATCCGCCTTCACAAAATAATCTGAATCTTCTTGACGAATCAACATATCCGCTTGACCAATCCCGAAAGTCTCAGGTAAAACTTCCTGACCAAAAAGACGGACAGTCGCTCCTGTATCTAGTTGACGGATATAACTTTTGGCTGTAGCTAACATACCACCTGTCCCCGCTGCCATATCTAAGATTTTCAACTCTTTTTTATCAACAAATAATTCTTCATTGGCTTCGATTAAGAGCAGATTGACCATTAGAGCAATGACTTCACGAGGTGTATAGTGAGATCCAGCTTCCTCATTTTCAGAAAAACGACGGATAATATCCTCAAACATATAGCCCATCACCATAGAGTCCACAGAACTTGGCGATAGGTCAATCTGAGAGAACTTTTTGATGACAGTAAAAAGACGCCCAGACTTTGCAAGCGTGTGGACCTGTTCTTTAAACTTCAGATTTTCAATAATATCCTTTACACGACAAGAGTAACCATCTAGATAGGCAATAAAATTTTCTTCGATCGCATTGGGATCATTTTGGAGGTTTTCAAGCGTAAAAGGACTGGTATTATAGTATTTATAGCCAGACTTGTTCTCAAGAACTTTCTCTGGTGTATTGGGATTTGACTGATAAAGGGCCACTACTTCGTCTTTCGTTGGTAATAAGGCAGCTTCTAGACGAGTTAAGACAAACATCGGAATGATGACGTCTCGATACTTATCTGCACGATAAGCCCCACGTAATGTGTTGGCAATCGACCAAACTGCATTAACCACATTTGAAATCTGAACATCGTTCGATTGAAATAATGGTAGTTTTTCTTTAAAATTAGACATTTGCTTCCCCTGTTTTTATATTAACATTCGCTTTTATTATACCATAAAAGCCCACTTATAAAGCGGGCTCAAATAATATTTTAAGTAAAACGATTATACAAGATCTTTAAGCACAAAGACTTAATAATGATCTTTAAAAGAGAGGAAAGCAACACCAGACTCATCTATCATATAAATCAGACGATTCTCTGCATCAATCCGTCTTGACCATGCTCCTTGAAAGTCATATTTCAAGGGTTCAGGCTTACCAATCCCAGTAAATGGATCCCTTTGGATCTCTTTGATAAGGCTATTGATTCGCTTCAGTGTTTTTTTGTCCTGACTTTGCCAGTAACAATAATCCTTCCAGGCATCTTCTGTAAACTTGAGTAACATCTGTTACCCCTCAATCTCATGGAGTTGAACCTGACCAGCTCGGACTTCTGCCATGCCCCGCAAGACCTTATCTGACAATTCCTTGTTCTGAGCTAGTCTCAGGGTTTCTTGTAGGCTGTCCCACTCGCTCTTAGAGATGACCACAATATCTTCGTCTGGATTCTTATTTACAACCGTCAAAGGCTCGAACTCATCATTCACCTTCTTCATATAATCCTTCAAATGATTGCGGAATGTTGAATAAACGACTGCTTCCATGACCATACCTCATTCTACCTCTTTTCTTTTATTATACATGAAAAAGAAAAACTTGTCAGGAACTTGTACAAGTTTT
>CAKPZX010000038.1 GCA_934215455.1 uncultured Streptococcus sp. | reverse complement strand
TCAATATCAGCAAATGAATTTAAGGATAAATCTACCCATTTTTGATTCCATTCACGAAATGCAATTTGACTTTGACCAATCAAATGCATATTTTTTACGGCCTCTACTTCATCGTTGACCGGAAGGTTGTATAACTTTTCTTTTCGTTCTTCCAGTGCTGCCAGTAAGGCTTCATTTCGTTTTCTCAAAATGACTGCAACCACATATCCTACAATCAAGATAAGGGCGACAATAAAGATGAGAACAATTAGTCCACTAGACATATAAAAACTCCTTCATCGTATTACTTGAACGTAATCCTAGTAATTATACCATAAAATATCCATTAATGGGAAGCGTTCGGTGAATTTTATACATCGAGTGTACTATATTCAGCGTTTTCTTCGATAAATTCACGACGTGGTTCCACGCGGTCCCCCATCAACATATCAAAGATCTTATCTGCTTCCGCAGCATCGTCTACTGATACTCGTGCCATCAAGCGGTGTTCTGGATTCATGGTTGTTTCCCATAATTGGTGATCATCCATTTCTCCAAGACCTTTATAGCGTTGGATGGTTGGTTTTGAGCGACCTTCTGAATAACGTTCCAAAGCTGCAGCTAATTCGGCTTCTTGGTTGGCACCAGGTTGGATATATTCTTTGATTTCACTACCGACTTTGACCCCATAGATTGGTGGTTGCGCAATATAAACATATCCCGCTTCCAAGACTGGTTTCATATAGCGATAGATCAAGGTCAATAAAAGGGTTCGGATATGAGCGCCATCGACATCGGCATCGGTCATGATCACTAATTTTTGATAACGCGCTTTTGTAACATCAAATTCTGCACCAAATCCAGTTCCCATAGCAGTAAATAAACTACGGATCTCTTCATTGGCTAGAATTTTGTCCATACTTGCTTTTTCAACGTTCAAGATCTTACCACGGATTGGTAAAATCGCTTGGAATTCCCGATTTCGACCAGATTTTGCAGATCCACCGGCTGAATCCCCTTCGACGATAAAGAGTTCTGTTTCTTGTGGATTATTTGAAGAACAATCTGCCAATTTACCAGGTAGGTTGGAAATCTCAAGCCCTGATTTCTTACGGGTCACCTCACGCGCTCGCTTAGCAGCCACGCGAGCTTTCGCTGCTAAAATCCCTTTTTCGACGATTTTCTTAGCAATTTGCGGATTTTCCAAAAGGAAATCAGAAAAGGCATCACTAAAGAGTCGATTGGTAATCTTAACAACTTCTGAATTTCCAAGTTTGGTCTTGGTTTGTCCTTCAAACTGTGGATTTGGATGTTTAACCGAGATCACTGCTGTTAAGCCTTCTCGAACATCTTCCCCAGTTAGATTGTCTTCGTTTTCTTTTAAGAGTTTATTTTTCTTAGCATAATCATTGATCACACGAGTGAGAGCTGTACGGAAGCCCTGTTCATGCGTTCCACCTTCATGGGTATGAATGTTATTCGCAAAACTCATGACCGTCTCATGGTAGCCTGTGGTATATTGCATAGCTACTTCGACTGTAATATCATCCATTTCACCATCTGTGTAGATTGGTTTTTCAAAGATGACATCTTTGTTTTCATTGATGTATTCGACGTAACTAGAGATCCCACCTTCGTAGTGGTAATGCTTTTCTTGCTCTAAGCCTTCTCGCTTATCCGTCAAAGAAATACGCAAGCCACGATTCAAAAAGGCTAATTCTTGAATCCGTTTATTTAATTTTTCAAAATCATACTCGGTGGTTTCTGTGAAGATTTCTGGGTCTGGAATAAAGTGGACGGTTGTCCCTGTCCGATCTGTCTCCCCGATGACTTTCAAATCATCCACAACATGTCCACGTCGATACTCTTGGTAATGGATACTGCCATTTTTATAGACGCGAACATCGAGGGATGTGGAGAGGGCGTTGACGACGGATGATCCTACCCCGTGAAGACCACCAGATACCTTGTAGCCGCCTCCGCCAAATTTTCCTCCCGCGTGAAGCACTGTAAAGACAGTTTCAACGGCAGGTCGACCTGTCTTTTCTTGGATATCCACTGGGATTCCACGACCATCATCGACAACCGTGATCGAATTATCTGCTTCAATGAAAACTTCAATATGGCTCGCAAAACCAGCTAAGGCTTCGTCAATCGAGTTATCTACGATTTCCCAGACCAGATGATGAAGACCTTCTTTTGAGGTAGAACCAATATACATCCCCGGACGCATCCGAACGGCCTCTAGTCCTTCCAAGACCTGAATCTGACTGGCATCATATTCTTGCGCTTGAATTTCTTGCTGTTTATCCTCTGTCATAATTTCCCTTTTCTATTCAAATATAAACTGGTGTAAGTGGGGCATGGTATCAAATAAATAGGTCGAAAGCCCTGCAGCCTTCCCAGCTTCTATATCGATCGGACGATCTCCGATGACCAGACCGTCTTGAATGCCATATTTTTCCTTCAAATAAAGCATAGAGGCTGGGTCTGGTTTTCGAGGAAAGTCCTCGTCTGCTGTTACAATCTCCGTAAAGAAGGGAGCAATACCTGTCTGATCAAGAAGGGTCAAAACTTGGCGATCCCGATGAGATACCAAAAAATGGCGTCCTCCATGTGCTTGGATCTCTTCTAGTAACTCTTTTGCCCCCTCAAATAAGACCGGCTCTTGCAAGCCCAGGGCTTCTTTTTTCTTGTATTCCGTACGAAAATTTGAAATATGAGGTGCAAAGGTCTGAATTGCATCCTGTGTTGAGATTTTTAATGCTGCATAAACAGAATCATGATCGGCTTGGATGTGAAAGTCCTTCAATGTCGCTACAAAGGCATTTGTGGACGTTTCGTAATTATCCAATAGCGTCCCACCAAGATCCCATATAAAATCATGATAATTCATAGTCAATATTATACCACAAATGGACAAAAAAAATAAGCTAAAACCCTCATTTAGGAGGGATTTTAGCCATTTTTTACGGTCATTTCATTTTAAATCATAGAGAAGTCATTTCCCGTCATAGAATGTAAACTTTCACCAGAAAATATGGTGCCCAAAAGAGCTCTTTTAAGCATCTCCAAAGACATCTTGATAGAGCATTCCTTGACGAAGGCTTTGGGCATCTCCTCCAAATTGCTCTACCAAGGCATAGGCTAAGGCAAGCGCAGTTGAAGGACCACGACTGGTCAAGAGATTCCCGTCTTTCACTACTGTTTCTTTCTGATAGTGTCCATCTTGAATCTCTTCTTCAAAACCATCGTAACACGTATAGTGTTTATCTTTTAAGAGGCCGGCACGCGCCAAGACAATTGGTGCTGCACAAATCGCAGAAATGATTTTTCCCTTCCTACTTTCTTCTTGAAGAGCTGCAATCAATTCCGGATTATCCCGCAAATTTGCAGCTCCTGGCATCCCACCTGGTAAAAAGATTCCATCATAATCTGACAGGTCCCCATTCCAGAGGCGATCGACTTCCACTGTAATCTGGTGAGAACCTGTGACCGTTTCTTCCATGCCAATAAGGTCACAGTCGATCCCAGCCCGTCTCAAAACATCGACAATGGTCAAGGCTTCAATTTCTTCAAAACCGTTTGCTAAAATCGTTGCTACTTTTTTCATTTTCATTCCTTCTTTCTATCTATTGTGCCTATTGCGCCTTTTTAAGGACTACTTTTTTACGGATTGGAGGCCCTTCTTCTGGCTCTTTCTTTTTGCTACTATGATTATATATTGAGAGGACCAGACCAATACCAATCAGATTACTAATAATAGAGGACCCACCTTGTGAGATAAAGGGGAGGGGAATCCCTGTCAAGGGGAGAAGACCCGTTACTGCTCCGACATTTTCAAAAATATGAAAGACCAGCATCATAATAAATCCGATGGAAATATAGGTATAAAACTGGTTATTAGACTGGAGGGTGATTTTTAAAATGCGGTAAATCAGGGTCACATATAAGATCAACAGCACCAGAGCTCCAACAAAACCAAAGTCCTCTGCTACGACCGTAAAAATCATATCACTCTCCCGTACGGGAACCAATAAATTAGAGACATTAAAGCCTTGACCAAAGAGGCCACCACTGGCAATGGCTAGCTGTCCTTGCGCCTGCTGGTAGGTGGTGGTTTGTGCATAGTCAAAAGGGTTTAACCAGGCTAAAATACGGTTCATCTGGTAGGTTGGCATCCCTACTTGCTGGTGCAGAAAAGCCCGACCCCCTTCTGAAAGAAAGAGAAAGAGAAAGCCTGCTAACCCACCTACCAGAAGCAAGATGACCGGCAAGATAATTTTCCAGGAAACTCCTGAAACGAGCACTAAGCCTGCAAAGATGGCCAAGAATACTAAGGCCGTTCCCAAGTCCTGCTGGAGAGCCAATAAGGCAAAGACCGGAATCGTATAGATGGTCAACTCTAGAATCAAAAACCAATCTTGTCGTAATAATCGCTCACGCCCCTTATTTCTTTGCAAAAATCGGACAATAGAGCGTGACAGCATCAGGATGAAGGGGATCTTCATAAATTCTGAGGGCTGAAATAAGGTGATGTTCCCATAAGCCACCCAGTTTTTAGCTCCTGTTGAAGCTACCAAGTTGGGATTATAAAACACAAGGGGAAGAACCATCAAGGCTAGGCCAAGCAGGTAAAGAAAGGGAGTGATTTTCCAAAGAAATTTCGTGCTAAAAATGGTCACAATCAGGCAAATGACGCATCCCACACCAATCCAGGCCAATTGTTGCCCTAAAAAAGGCCACACCATTTGCGGATAGTCATGAGAAACTGCTACATAAACAGATAAAATCCCAATCATAAGAAGGGCGAAGACAATCCCAATGATCGAATAATCCAGGTGAATCGTCCAAAAATGATGTTTCTTCATTCACGTTCCTTTCTGTGAGAATCATCAAATCAATTAATAGAACAACATTTGTAGAATCAAGCTAGATCCTGCTACACAAAACCAAGCAATCAACCCTACTAGAAGGGGGGCTGCTCCTGCTGCACGGAACTGTTTCCAAGAAACCTTGCTTCCGATTCCGACCAAGGCCATGGCCATAAAGAGGTGAGAAAGGTCCTTTAGGTAAGGAAGAACCACTTTAGGTACCAAGCCGATAGATGAAAGAATAGAAGCCACAATAAACCAAATGATGAACCAAGGAATAATTTTCTTTAACATTCCTTTGCTTCTTCCTTGTTGCTTGCTCCGATACCATTTTAAACCGATCAAGCCCAAACAAACTGGTACAATCATTAGGGCTCGTGTCAACTTAACAATGGTCGCCATTTCACCCGCCGCCTTACTATAAGAAAACGCTGCTGCTACAACTGATGACGTATCGTTAATAGCTGTTCCTGACCAGAGGCCAAATTGAAAATTAGACATATGCCATACATGCCCTAATACTGGAAAGATAAAGACAGCCAAAATGTTGAAGAAGAAGATGGTTGACATAGATAAGGCAATTTCCTCTTCATCCGCTTCAATGATCGGCGCTGCTGCTGCGATAGCAGATCCACCACAAATAGCTGTTCCAAACCCAATTAAGGTCCGTAGGTGAGATTTCAAATGAAAGACTTTCCCAAAGATCATCGCTGCAAGAAAAGCAACTGTTATCGTTGGCAGACTAATCTTCAAAGAAGACAAGCCTGTAGAGGCAACCGTCGCAATCGGCAAGCTAAATCCCATGAAGATAATCGAATACTGCAATAATTTCTTACCGGACCAGTTCAGTCCTGATCGTGAATTCTCCGGCAAATCTACTAATTCATTGAGGACAATTCCTAAAATCAAAGCAAAGACACTGGAGCCAATGATGGGAAAGAAAGTTCCCAAAAACATGGCGCAAAGAGCCAGTACAAATGCAATTGCAAGTCCAAATCCTTTATTTTTCATTCTCTCAATTCCTTTCAAAAAAGGCAGCTGCTTGCTCAACAAGCCGCTCTCTCACTGTCGTGTGAAGGGGCAATACTTGTTGTAAGCCATCTAAAATTTGTTTTCCATATCGTTTGGTCACCACTCGCTGATCCAATAAGAGGACCAACGATTCCTGGTCTTGAAAACGGCTGGTTCTCCCAATAGCCTGTTTGAGTCTTAAAATCGCGACTGGAAGACTATAGTCATAAAAGGGATTTTTCCCCTGTTCTCTGAGTTGGATATTCAGCTTTTGAACCATATAATCTTTAGGGTTATCAAAAGGAAGGCGCGTGATGATTTGAATCACTTCTTTTTGTTGGGAAAAATCGACTCCCTCCCAGAAGCTTCCTGTTCCCAATAAAATAGAGCTTTCTCCTCGGTCAAATCGTCGCTTAATATTAGCTGCATCGCCATTTCGATACTGGGCCAAATGAGGAAACTTCAAGGCGTTTGACGTCTCCAGTAACAATTCTTTTGAGGTAAACAAAAGAAAAATTGGTTTTCTTAGAGGAAGGAGTTCATCGATGAGCTGACAAATCTCTCCTGCATACTCCACGGAAGATAAAGAAACGACATCTGGAAAATCTATCGGCACCAACAATTCCTGGTGTTGTTTGACTGTTATTGGCACCCGGTAGATCTGCTGCTCTTGGTATCCCAAAAGGGCAGGTAAATGCACCTTTTTACTGATCGCGATCGTTGCTGATACAAAGAGCACGGGCACTTCTTCAGGCACAAACTCCTTAAAGGATAGCAAGTCCTCAACTCCTCCATGGAGACGAAGAATCTGGTGGCTTTCGACCACTTCCTTGTCCATCCAAAAAATCTGGTATCGCTCATCAAACAATTCCCTTATATTCTCTAAAGATTCGTTTTTTAATTCCGATACATCCTGTCGAATTTTTGCCACTGTTTGATCTGATAAGATCGCTGTTTTTCCTTGTACAACTTCCTTAGAGCAGGCATTTAATTCAAATTGAATACTTTCCAGCAACCGTCGCTGCAGCAGATCTTTCTCCTCTTCGATGGCATGTTGCAAGCTTAGAAGAAGAGATTGCAAGGTTTCTTCTCTCTGTGAAAACTGTTCTAAAGCAAAGAAGAGTTTTTGCGCTTCATCCACGACCAAAACAGATTCTTGAAGTAGACTCTTATCATCTTCTAGACGGGTTAACAGATAGGCATGATTGGTCAGAATTACTCGGCTGGTTTTCACTTTTTCCTGGCCGAGACGCCAAAAATCTTCCTGATAAAAAAGCGAACGCTTTGACAATTGGCCATCGTGGCATATTTCAGATACAAAATGAAGATGACGATAGAGTTGACCAATTTCACTGAACTCTCCCGTTTCTGTCATCGTAAGCCAAACCAAGAGTTGCATTTTAAAGCGTCGAATCATCCCGTTATCTGACTCACTCTGTAAGGCCTCATAAAATTTATCAAGTTGGATGTAATCCTTGGGACTTTTTAGGCTATGAAAGGGTATTTGGAAAAGATCTTGGATAGTCTTTCCTTCCTTCTTCATAATTTGATCCTGAAGAATTTTAGTTGGAACACTGACAAGAATGCGCTTGGAGGTTTTCGCCAAAAGCGTTAATAGATAGGCATAGGTCTTCCCGATACCCGTTGGCGCTTCAATAAAACTCGGAAGTGGCCGTTGCAAACTGTCCTCGATATAAGCAACAAATTCTCTTTGCTCCGGATAAGCCTCCATTCCCAACAGCTGCATATTGAGTTCAAACTGTTCAGACAAATGACGACTTTCTAAAAACTGTTGTGGCTTTCGCAGATAGAGACCATGAACTTCTACTAAATGAGCTGGTAAAAAAAGGCTACTGTCTTCAAGCGCATCTTCTATTAAGAGTCGCGATTCATAAATCAAACAATCTGCCATCGAAAGAAGTTTTTCGATCAATCCTCTTGGTAAGCTCGCAATTTTCTCTCTCAATTTCAACAGCAGCTGGGCTGTTGCCATAGCATCCGCTAAAGCGGAGTGAGCATGGTGCAACTCAATTTCCAGTTCAGCCGCAAGCGCTCCTAAATTGTAGCGTTCTAAAGTCGGATAGAAAATTTGAGACAATTCAACCGTATCAATCCGAGGAGTCGTTAGTTCAAATCCTTCCCAAAAGAGGGCTTCTGCCAATAAATTCGCATCAAATTTGACATTATGGGCCACAAAGACGGCATCTTCTATTAATTCAAAAATTTCTTTTGCCACTTGTGCAAACTCTGGTGCTTTTTTCAAGCGAGCGTCTGTCAGGCCAGTCAGTTGTTTGATATGCTCATCCAATCGTTCATGGGGATTCACATCCGTCTCATAGGATTGCGTAATCCTCCCATCTTCGATGATGACAATCCCAACCTGAATGATCTTAGCATTGCTTCCAGCACTGGTCGCTTCCAGATCCACAATGGCATATTTCCGTTTCTGTCTTGTCATAATACTTAAAATTATATCACGTTTGAGCAAGCTCTGCAGATTTTTTTCTCCTTTTAGGTTGACTTCAATCCTGTTATTTTCCTCGCAATTTGATACACTATTCTAGAAAGGAGTCCTTATGAAAATCTATCGTACTGTTAATCCTGTAGCTTATGAAAACACCTACTACCTTGAAAATGACCACTCCCTCATTCTTGTCGATCCAGGTAGCGACTGGGCGACTATTCAAAAACAAATAGATCGCATCGGAAAACCAATTGTAGCGATTCTTTTAACCCATACGCATTACGATCACATTATGAGTCTTGAAAAGGTTCGTCAGACCTATCATTTCCCACCTGTTTATGTCCATTCAGCAGAAGCCAGTTGGTTGTCTTCTCCTGTCGATAATTTATCTGGTTTGGATCGTCATGCGGATTTAGAAGATGTTGTATGCAAGGAGGCCGACTTCCTTTATGAAATTCGCTCCGATTACCAGATAGCTGATTTCCACTTTTATGTTCTGGAGACACCAGGGCACTCTGCAGGAGGGGTTTCCATCGTCTTTCCTGAGGATCACCTGGTTCTATCTGGTGATGCCCTTTTTCGCGAAACCATTGGACGGACCGATCTTCCAACAGGGAACGCGTCACAGTTACTTAGCAGTATCAGAAAAGAGCTCTTTACCCTTCCATCTTCCTACACTGTCTATCCCGGTCATGGCCCTGAAACTTCTATTGGTCACGAGAAGATGTTCAATCCCTTCTTTAGACAATCCTAAAGAGTCCTTATCAACTTTCCTGTCCTCATAAAAGTAGACAAAAAAAGCAAGTGCGAACTTGCTTTTTTATTATATCTTAAGAAAACGTCTCATGGAGATTGAAGAACCAATCGCCCCGATCAAAATTCCTAATCCAAAGAGGCCACCGACCATGATCGGTACCAAGAGATGAGGACTATAGAGATACAAGTTTTGATCTGCCAAGTTATTGTTCATAGATGTATAGACAACATTATACACATAGAAGACCAAAGCTGAAGGAACCAAGGCTCCCAAAAGACCGATCCAAGCACCTTCTAAAAGGAATGGTGCACGAATATAGCCATTTTTTGCTCCTACCAGTCGCATAATCTTAATCTCACGACTACGTGAAATGATGGTAATCCGAATGGTATTTGAAATCAAGAAGACTGCGATGAAGATCAATAAAGCTACACCAATCAAGCCCCAGTTTCGGATGAAGGTTCCAAGGGCAAACAAACGTTGGGTATCGACCCCACCATCTTTAACCTCAGAGACCCCTTCAATTTTTTTGGCATCAGCCGAAACTTGCTTTACATATTTAGGAGCTGTTGTCTCTACATAATAAGCATCATAGAGAGGATTGGCATCTCCATCAAAAATCTTCCAGTTTTTCCCAGCCGTTTTGATCAGTTTATCATACTGCTCTTCCTTGCTAGAAAAATCAACCTTGTCGACATGCTTCATGGCTGTCAGAGCATCGTAGACCTTATGGTAGTTTTCATTGGTCACGGTTTGACCGTCTTTTTCAATCTGCTCGCTCTGATCTTGAATATCCTTGCGCATGTATACTACAACCCGCACACTGTTTTGAATATCATCTGAAAGCTTGATGGTATTGGCAATAACTGAGGCGAAAATAGCAACCAAGCTAAGGGTAATCATAACCGAGCTGACCGCTGCAATCGTCATCCAACCATTTCGTTTCAAGCTTTTAAGCGATTCGATTAAGTGTCGGAAAAATCTTCTAATCATCGTATCCGTACTCTCCTTCCGCTTCATCACGCACTACACGACCATTTTCAATCGCGATGACACGGTGACGTAAAGTATTTACAATCTGGCTATTGTGGGTCGCCATCAATACTGTGGTCCCTTGCAGATTAATCCGCTCCAAAAGATTCATGATTTCCCATGAATTATCTGGGTCCAAGTTCCCCGTTGGCTCATCCGCAATCAAGACTTTCGGATTGTTGACGATCGCACGAGCAATCGCAATCCGTTGTTGCTCCCCACCGGACAATTCATTCGGGAATGAGCGGACCTTGTGTTTCAATCCGACAAGATCCAAAACTTCCATAACACGCTTTTTAATATTGCGACGGCGCTCACCGATAACTTGCATAGCGTAGGCAATATTTTCATAAACGGTTTTCTTTGGAAGCAATTTATAATCTTGGAAGACCACTCCCACATTGCGTCGCAACATAGGAATATCGCGTTTTTTGATTTTATCCAAATCAAAATCAGCTACTTTCAAACTTCCTTTATCGTGTTTGACTTCACGGTATAAAAGTCGAATAAAGGTCGACTTCCCTGCACCAGAAGGTCCTACGATGTAGGCAAATTCTCCTGGTTCAATTTGGACAGAGACCCCGCGAAGGGCCGTCGTCCCGTTGTCATACTTTTTGACAACATCTTTCATTTCAATCATTGACATGTAATGAAATTCCTTTCATTCTTTTCTGGTTGATTCCCTCAAGGCTATTGGAGACGCCATTTAAGGTAGGCATCGATAAAGCCATCGATATCTCCATCCATCACCTTGTCCACCTGCGCTACTTCGTAGTTGGTCCGGTGATCCTTAACCATGGTGTAAGGGGTAAAAACATAGGAGCGGATTTGACTTCCCCAGGTGATTTCTTTTTTATCCCCTTTTAGAGAATCCACTTCTGCTGCTTTTTTCTCTTGCTCTAATTGGTAGAGTTTAGCTTGCAACATCTTCATCGCACGATCACGGTTCCCGTATTGGGTCCGATCCACGGTGGATGCCACTACAATCCCTGTCGGAATGTGGGTCAAGCGCACCCCTGTAGAAACCTTGTTGACGTTTTGTCCACCAGCTCCACCAGAGCGGAAGGTGTCCATCTTGATATCATCATCACGAACTTCGACTTCGATAGTATCGTCTAATTCGGGCATGACCTCGACAGATGTAAAGGAGGTATGACGACGTTTAGCGGAGTCAAATGGAGAGATCCGAACCAAACGGTGTACCCCCATTTCAGATTTCAGAAGACCATATGCATGTGGCCCTTCAAAGGATAGGGTCACAGACTTGATTCCAGCCTCATCTCCAGCCTGATAGTCCAAGACTTCAACTTTAAAACCGTGGGCATTTCCAAAACGAGTATACATCCGAAGAAGCATGTCGCCCCAGTCCTGAGCTTCTGTCCCTCCTGAACCTGGGTGGATTTCTAAGATGGCATTATTATTGTCATAGGGTTCAGACAATAGCAAGGTCATCTCATAGCTGGTCATACGTTTGTCCAGCTCCACCAACTTCTCGATCAATTCTTCCTTGACCGAATCGTCTTCTGCCAAAAAGTCCAGTAAGATTTCTGACTCATCAAAGAGATCCACCATTTGATGGAAATTTTCATAGGTCTGCTTGAGTTCATTTAATTCTTGAGATGTCTTTTGCGCAGCAATATTATCATCCCAAAAATCAGGTTCTGTCATTTTATTTTCTAAAATGGCAATTTCTTCTTCCAATGCCTCTAAGTCAAAGAGACCCCCTGAAAGAAGCTAATTTTTCACGATTTGCGTCAATTTTTTGACGAATTTCTGAAATGTCCATAAGTACCTCTTTCTATGTATCTAGTCTATTATATCATAACCTTCACTATTTGCCCACCTTCCAATATTGGATCTACTGGTTGACCACTGCCAAGCCAGCTGATTTTCAGCATTTTTTCTATTCATTTGTAACCTAATTGTTAGAAAAAAAGATTCTCTTATGCTAGACTGGTAGCATGACAACAGTAGCTTTTATGTCCGATTTACATATTGATTCAAACAACTTCAGCAAAGAAGAATTAGAGACCCTGATC
The DNA here is from genome assembly GCA_934215455.1 of uncultured Streptococcus sp. GTDB lineage: Bacteria > Bacillota > Bacilli > Lactobacillales > Streptococcaceae > Streptococcus. The sequence continues at coordinate 4,019 of CAKPZX010000038.1, read as the reverse complement.
ACTCTTTTCAAGGACAAAAAAATTCAACATCTCCATATTGCAGGAGATATTGCCAACGGCTTTGAAAAGACGTCGCAGGAATTTTTAGACCAACTCCAATGTCACCTTCCAGTGACCTTTAGCCTAGGAAATCATGATATGCTGGGCCTATCAGAAGAAGCCATGAGACCTTTTGAATTTCAAAAGATTCCCTTCTCCAATCATACGCTTCTTGCCTTTTCGGGCTGGTATGACTACAGTTTTGTTCCTGCCATCTCTCCCCAAAAACATCTCCAAACCAAAAATCTATTTTGGTTTGACAGACGCCTCCAACGAATGGGATCTGATCCAGCCATTACCCAACGTCTGTTGCAAGAGCTGGAACAAGAGGTCATGCGTGTAGACCAACCCCTGATCATCGCCATGCACTTTGTGCCTCATAGTCAGTTTCTCCTGCGCCACCCTTATTTTGAACGCTTTAATGCTTTTCTAGGAAGCCAAGCCTTTCATGAACTGTTTAGACAATATCCAGTCAGAGAGGTGATTTTTGGTCATAGCCACCACCGAATGCCAGCGACAACGATTGACACCATCACCTATCATGCCAGACCTTTAGGCTATGTCCGAGAATGGGAGCTCTGCAAGCAATTTTTCGAAGCTTTTCCTGAATATGATTTTCCAAAACGATACGATCCCTACAAACGCTATCGCAGAATCAAAGACCTCCCCGAATTTAAAGCATACAAGAAAAAACAGCTCGCTCATGAATTTTCTCAAGCCATGACGATCCTTGAACTATAAAAAATTGGTCCCTCTGGGACCAATTTTTTTACTCTTCTGTATCCAAGAGATTTTTTGCAACGATCGCAGCAAGAACACCACCGACAATTGGAGCCAAGATAAAGATCCAAATTTGTTGAAGGGCTGCACCACCAACAAAGAGGGCAGGCGCCAAGCTACGAGCTGGGTTAACAGAAAGTCCTGTAATGTTCAAACCAACAAGAATAATCAAAGTCAAGCTCAAACCAATCACAAGACCAGCGATCTTGCCATTACCTTTGGTAGCTGATGTCACTGTCATAATGACCAAAATAAAGATAAAGGAAGCAATTACTTCAAACAAGAATCCGCCAAATGGAGTCACACCCTTCGCTAGGGCATTTTCACCAAGACTAGCTGTTGACATACCTGAATTTGACAAGAGGAAGAGTACTGTTGCAGATGCGAGAACCGCACCCACTACTTGCGCTGCAATATAATTAACCAAGTCCTTTGAAGACAAGCGTTTGTTCACAAACATGGCAATCGAAACAGCCGGGTTCAAGTGGGCACCCGAAACAGTCCCAATTGAGTAAGCTGCTGCAACAATGGATAAACCGAATGCCAAGGCAATTCCTAAATGTCCCAGACCTTCTGTTCCATTTCCAAAAACGACTGCGCCAGTCCCGATAAAGACAAGCATAAATGTGCCGATTACTTCAGCAAAAAACTTTTTCATAAATAAGTTTCCTTTCTTCAAACTGTTGACTAGTTTATCAAAAATCCACACGTAGCTCAAGAAATATGCCCAGTCTATTTTGCCCGCAAAAAAAGCCATCCAAAGATGACTTTTTTTATGTTTAAATGGCGTTTTTATCTTTTCCAAGTGCACGTTGAACGGCTTTAACAATCTCAACGAGAACAACAATCAAGAGCGAACCAATCATAACTGCTAACCATTGTGTCAAACTCAAATGAGACACATGGAAGAGTTTGTTAAATCCAGGGACAATAATGGTCGCCATCAAGAGAATAAAGGCAACTGGAATCGACCAGTTAAAGGTCTTGTTCTTGAAGAGTCCCACTTTAAAGATCGATTGGTAAACCGATTTAACGTTAAAGGCATGGAGCAATTGGATCAAACCAAGAGTTGCAAAGGCCATGGTCAAAGCGTCTGCATGGATTTCTGCACGAGTCGCATGTTCTGGAGAGAGCAAAGCCCAGCCATAAACACCAAGAACCAGCATGGTTTGGAAGATACCTTGATAAAGAATAGCTCCGAAGACCCCACCGTCAAAGAAGTTAGACTTGCGTCCACGAGGTTTGTGGGTCATGACACCTGGCTCAGCTGGTTCGACACCAAGTGCGATGGCTGGTAGCGTATCTGTCACCAAATTGATCCAGAGAAGATGTACTGGTTGCAAGACATCCCAACCAAAGAGGGTTGCAAAGAAAATGGTGAATACTTCAGCCATATTGGCAGACAAGAGGTACTGGATTGATTTTTGGATATTTGAGAAGACCTTACGTCCTTCTTCTACCGCTACGATAATGGTTGCAAAGTTGTCATCGGCAAGGACCATATCTGATGCTCCCTTAGAAACCTCTGTACCTGTAATCCCCATACCGATACCGATGTCAGCTGTCTTAAGTGATGGTGCATCGTTGACCCCGTCACCAGTCATGGCAACAACTTTTCCTTCATTTTGCCAAGCTTTCACGATCCGAACCTTGTGTTCAGGTGATACACGCGCATAGACAGAGTATTGCTTGAAGACTTTTTGGAATTCTTCGTCAGAGAGTTCATTCAACTCAGCTCCAGTGAAGACATGGTCTTCGGTGTCATTTGGATCGATGATTCCAAGACGTTTGGCAATGGCTTCAGCCGTATCTTGGTGGTCACCTGTGATCATGATCGGACGGATACCTGCTTCCTTAGCGACACGGACAGCTTCTGCAGCTTCTGGACGCTCAGGGTCAATCATGCCGACCAAACCAGAGAAGATCAGGTCAGACTCAACAATTTCAGATTCCAAGGTTGGGATTTCCTTGCTTGTCTTATAAGCCATCATCAAGACACGAAGGGCTTGTTTAGCCAAGTCTTTGTTGGTAGCAAGGATAGCTTTCTTATCTTCATCCGTGATAGGACGAACTTCCCCATTAACTTCAATACGCGTCACACGTTTGAGCAATTGGTCAGGGGCCCCCTTAACAGCGATAAAGTAAGAACCGTCAGCTTCCTTATGAATGGTTGACATAAGCTTACGGTCTGAGTCAAACGGCAATTCAGCCACACGTGGCTCATCCTTCAAGACTTCACGAACGTCAAAGTTGTGGTCCAAACCAAACTGAACAAGGGCTGTTTCCGTTGGATCCCCAATCAATTTACCAGATGGGTCCACTTTAGTGTCATTGGCAAAGTTCATGATACGAAGCGTATTGTTGTTAGCTCCAATTTCGGTTGCTGCACTTTGTAATTGACCGTTGGTATAGACTTTTTCAACTGTCATTTGGTTCATGGTCAAAGTACCTGTTTTATCAGATGCAATGATTTCTGTTGAACCAAGTGTTTCAACGGCTGGCAATTTACGAACAATCGAATTGCGTTTGGCAAGGGTTGTAGTTCCCAAAGAGAGAACGATGGTTACAATGGCAGGAAGTCCTTCTGGAATCGCCGCAACCGCAAGGGCAACAGCTACCATCAAGCCTTCCAATGGATGTTCCCCACGAACGAATACACCAACCAAGAAAGTAATAACGGCAATCACAACAATCAAGTAAGTCAAGGCCTTAGATAATTGTTCCAAGCTTTGCTTCAATGGTGTCTCTGTCTCGTCAGCATTAGCTAACATATCTGCAATCTTACCAACTTCTGTGTACATACCAGTGTTTGTCACGACACCAATACCACGACCGTATGTTACGTTTGAGTTTTGGTAACCCATGTTAACACGATCCCCGATACCAGCATCTGCTTCTACCACTTGAGTAATATCTTTTTCAACCGGTACAGACTCACCAGTAAGAGCAGCTTCTTCGATTTTAAGGGAAGCTGCTTCCAACAAGCGCATATCGGCAGGCACCACATCTCCAGCTTCTAGCAAGACAATGTCCCCAGGCACCAATTCTTTTGAGTCGATCTCAGTGACATGACCATCACGACGAACACGAGCCATCGGGCTAGACATATTTTTCAACGCTTCAATAGCTGCTTCTGCTTGTCCTTCTTGGTAGACACCAAAGGCTGCGTTCAAAACAACAACGGCTAAGATGATCATGGC
>CAKPZX010000037.1 GCA_934215455.1 uncultured Streptococcus sp. | reverse complement strand
GTTGGATCAGGCAATCGGAATTTTAACAATCAATATTGTTTAACCGCTAAGCAATACAGCCAACGCTTTGGTTTCCCTATGTTAGCCGATTTTGAAATGCGGGGGATGTTGGGAGATATTAAAAAAGTAGCCGCCATTGTAGAAGAGTTGTACCATCTTTAAAATAAAGAGAGGCTGGGACAAAAGTCCTAGCCTCTTAATTGTTTTTGGATTGTCGAGCAAGACGCAGTGGTTGAGTGGGCTCTACTACGCTGATTTCATCAGCTTTTACAGCCCTACTCAACTGTGCGGAGGTGGGACGACGAAATCGAATTCTAACGAATTACCGATTTCTGTCCCACTCTCTCTTTTACGCTTTATTTTAATTTTTCTGTGATTTCTTTAGCAAGTAGGAGTCCCAATCGATAGTCTTTATTGATGGCATGGATGACATCGTTGATATTGTCGGTCTCTTGGATTTTTTTCTTGATGCTATCTTTGAAAGCTGGATCTTTCAAGAGTTGTTCTTGTAAGAGCCGTTGCAGTTTTTCTCTTTCGTACTTGTTAAATAAAAAGAGAACCACTAAACTGATGAGGATTAAGATGTAAACGGTTTGATTCATAGATTTCTCCTGTATATAAAGGATCTGAAAATGTAGAGATTGAGGGGCATTGGGCATGAGAAAAGGAGTGAGAAAGAACTAAATTGAATCGCATTTAGTTTCTCCTCTCACTCCCATAAGAGATGTTCTACTTATCAATCATTAGATAAGAAATTACATTTTCTCAGGTGCATCGACACCAAGTAAGCGAAGGGCTTCTTTTAAGACTACTGCTGTTGAGTAGCTAAGAGCAAGACGGCTTTCGCGTTCTGGGCTTTCATCCAAGATACGAGTGTGTGCATAGTATTTGTTGAAGGCTTGAGCCAAGTTGATGGCATATTTTGCGATCAAAGATGGGTCATAGTTTTCAGCAGCACGTTTCACAACACGAGAGAAGTCTTGGAGAAGCTTGATGATTTCCCAGCTTTCAGGATCGCTCAAGCTGTATGTCGCATCTGTAGATGGTGTGAAGTTGGCTTTGCGAAGGATGGATTGGATACGAGCGTAAGCGTATTGAACGTAAGGGCCAGTTTCTCCTTCGAAGGATACCATGGCTTCGAGGTCGAAGTCATACCCATTGCGGCGGTCTGTCTTCAAGTCGTAGAATTTAACCGCACCAACACCGACTGCATGTGCCACTTCTTCCTTGTTTTCCAATTCAGGATTCTTTTCTTCGATCTGCGCTTTGGCACGAGAGATAGCTTCTTGAAGGGTTGGTTCGAGCAGGATGATATTTCCTTTACGAGTTGACAATTTTTGACGGTTTTTTGTCACCAAACCAAAGTCAACGTGAACCATATCGTCACTCCAGTCAAATCCCATTTTCTTCAAAACAGCTTTCAACTGACGGAAGTGGTTGGATTGTTCTTGACCTACAGCATAGATGTTTTTCACAAAGTTGTAAGTCCGTGCACGGTAGATAGCGGTTGCGATATCACGAGTGATGTAAAGAGTAGCACCGTCTGATTTTTTGATCATTGCTGGTGGAAGGTTGACATCATCAAGTTCAACGATACTAGCCCCTTTAGATTCTTTCAACAAGCCTTTGTCTTCAAGGATTTGAACCCCTTCATCCATCTTGTCGTTGTAGAAAGCTTCTCCGTTTAAGCTGTCAAATTCAACACCGAGGAGTTTGTAGATACGGTTGAATTCTACCAAGCTTTCGTCACGGAACCATTGCCACAATTCTGTTGCTTCAGGATCTCCATCTTCCAATTTTTTGAACCATTTACGTCCTTCTTCATCAAGCTCAGGATCGTTTTCGATTTCAGCGTTGATCCGAACGTAAAGTTTTAACAATTCATCGATTGGGTTGGCTTCGACAGCTTCCTTGCTACCCCATTTTTTGTAGGCCACCATCAAGAGACCGAATTGTTTACCCCAGTCACCCAAGTGGTTGATTTTAATCGTGTTGTAGCCCATTTTGCGGAAGATGTTTGAAAGAGCATCCCCGATAACGGTTGAGCGCAAGTGACCAACTGAGAATGGTTTTGCAATATTTGGGCTTGAAAGGTCGATGGTAATGTTTTGGCCATGACCTTCGTCTTGTTGACCGTAGTCTGCACCTGCTTCGATGACGGATTTGATTACTTGATCAGAGATCTTAGATTTGTCTAAGAAGAAGTTCACGTAAGGTCCAGTTGCAACGACTTTTTCGAAGGCACTTTGGTCGATTTTTTCAGCAATGTCTGCAGCTATTGCTTGAGGAGCCTTGCGTTCCACTTTTGCAAGTGAGAAGGCTGGAAAAGCAATGTCACCAAGATCAGATGATTTTGGTTGTTCAAGCAAGTTTAAAATAGCATCTTGGTCAAGAGAGTCAATCACTTTGGCCAATTCACTAGCAATGAGTTCTTTATTGTTCATATTAGCTCCTTAGTCCTTTTAACTATTATTTTAACACAATTCTGAGCGAATTTTCAATTTTTTTGGTATAATTTAAAGTATATTTATTCAAAAGTGGAGGTCCAATGAAAAAGACAGAACGTCACCTTTTGATTCAACAAATGATTCGAAATGAAAAATTGTCGACTCAAAAAGAGATTCAGGATCGATTAGAAGCAAAAGGAATTGCTGTAACGCAAACAACTCTGTCACGAGATTTGCGCGATCTGGGTCTAGTCAAGGTGAAACGAAAAGACCAGTTGTATTATATTTTGCCAAATGAACCTGAGGTGGCAGAGATTTATATTATGTTGTCCAGCCACGCCAAGTCTGTCTCACGAGCAGAATTCACCTTGGTTTTGCGGACAGAGCTAGGAGAAGCAGCTCTCTTGGCCAATGGTGTAGATGAAATGTCAGATGAGCGTATTTTGGGAACAGTAGCAGGGGCCAATACCCTCTTGATTGTTTGTCGAGACCAAGAGGCAGCCATTGAAATTCAAAATGAAATTTTAGGGATGATGCAGTAATCAAGCCCTGTTAAGATGTCAAAAGGAGGAAGATAGTGAGCTATCTACTCCTGTTTTCATCTATGGGGCTTGCGTCAGAAAATGATGCAACAGTAAGGAATAAAGAAGTATGGCAGTAGAGAAAATATCCCCTGGAATGCAGCAGTATCTAGATATCAAAAAAGACTATCCAGATGCCTTTTTGCTGTTTCGAATGGGAGATTTTTACGAATTATTTTATGAAGATGCAGTGAATGCGGCTCAAATTTTAGAGATTTCCTTAACCTCACGGAATAAAAATGCAGAGAATCCGATCCCTATGGCGGGTGTTCCCTACCACTCGGCTCAGCAGTATATTGATGTTCTCATTGAACAGGGCTATAAGGTCGCGATTGCAGAACAAATGGAAGACCCCAAAGAAGCCAAGGGGGTCGTTAAGCGTGAAGTCGTACAGGTGATTACGCCGGGTACAGTGGTGGATTCGACCAAGCCAGATAGTGAGAATAACTTCCTGGTTGCTTTGGATCGTTCAGGAAATGAGTATGGGCTAGCCTATATGGATCTGGTGACAGGGGAGTTTCAGGTGACGACCCTCAATGACTTTAGCATGGTTTGTGGAGAAATCCGCAATTTACGTGCGCGTGAGGTGGTCCTGGGTTATGAGTTGCCAGAACAGGAAGAGCGTGTGTTTGTTAGCCAGATGAATCTCTTGCTGTCACATGTAGAGACGGCGCTCGACGATGTTCAACTTTTAGGGGATCAGTTGAGTGAGCTAGAAAAGGAAACAGCTGGGAAACTTCTCCAGTATGTCCACCAGACACAAATGCGGGAATTGAGCCACCTCAAAAAAGCCCATCATTATGAGATTTGCGATTTCTTGCAGATGGACTTTGCGACCAAGGCTAGTCTTGATTTGACAGAGAATGCGCGGACTGGGAAGAAACATGGTAGCTTGTATTGGTATTTAGATGAAACCAAGACGGCCATGGGAGGTCGTTTGTTGCGATCCTGGATTCAGAAACCCTTAGTCGATTTGAAACGGATTCGAGAGCGCCAGGACGTCATTCAAGTCTTTATGGATCATTTCTTTGAACGGAGCGATTTGACCGACAGTCTCAAAGGGGTCTATGACATTGAACGCTTAGCGAGTCGGGTTTCCTTTGGCAAGATCAATCCTAAGGATCTCTTGCAGCTAGGAGATACTCTGGGTCATGTGCCGACGATCAAGTCGATTCTACTGGGGATTGGTGATCCAGTCTTAGATGTCTTGATTGCACGCTTGGATGAACTTCCTGAGTTGCACCGCTTGATTACCTCAGCTATTGCTCCGGAAGCGTCTGCTGTTATTACGGAGGGAAATATCATCCGAACTGGGTTTGACGAGCAATTGGACCAGTACCGTGTCGTTCTTCGGGATGGTACTGGTTGGATTGCTGAGATTGAGGCCAAGGAGCGCGAAGCCAGCGGCATTACAGGTCTAAAGATCGATTACAACAAGAAGGATGGCTACTATTTCCATGTCACCAATTCTCAATTGAGTCACGTTCCTGCTCACTTTTTCCGCAAGGCGACCTTGAAAAATTCAGAACGCTTTGGTACGGAGGAATTGGCACGTATCGAAGGAGATATGCTAGAGGCGCGTGAGAAGTCTGCTAATTTGGAATATACGATTTTTATGCGGATTCGGGAAGAAGTTGGCAAGTATATCCAACGTCTGCAACAATTAGCTCAGGCGATTGCGACGGTTGATGTTTTACAAAGTCTAGCCAGTGTCGCTGAGTCGCAACAGTTGAATCGTCCCCTCTTTCATGAAGAACGACGAATCGCGATCGACAAAGGTCGCCATCCGGTTGTTGAGAAAGTGATGGGAGCCCAGTCCTATATTCCTAATAGCATCTTTATGGATGAAGAACGGGATATTCAGCTGATTACGGGGCCAAATATGAGTGGGAAGTCTACCTATATGCGCCAATTGGCGATCATTGTGATTCTTGCCCAAATTGGCTCCTATGTACCAGCGCAAAAGGCCGAGTTGCCAATCTTTGATGCGATTTATACCCGAATCGGAGCTGCTGATGACCTGGTATCGGGTCAGTCTACCTTCATGGTGGAAATGATGGAAGCCAATCACGCCATTCGCAAGGCAACACCCCAGTCCTTGATTTTGTTTGATGAGTTGGGACGGGGAACGGCGACTTATGATGGGATGGCCCTCGCCCAATCCATCATCGAATACATTCACGATCGCACGGGTGCCAAAACCTTGTTTGCAACCCATTACCATGAGTTGACGGCTCTCTCAGAGACCTTGGCCCGTTTGGAAAATGTTCATGTTGCGACCTTGGAGCGAGATGGTCAGGTTACCTTCTTGCACAAGATTGAACCTGGCCCAGCGGATAAGTCCTATGGGATTCATGTGGCCAAGATCGCTGGTTTGCCAGAAGAGTTGCTGGAGCGGGCGGATGCGATTTTGACCAAGCTCGAAGGACAAGCCCAGCAAGTACCGCTTGCGGAAGCAACTCCTAAAAAGGAAGTGTCTTCGCAGGTTGCTGAACAAATGTCCCTCTTTGAGGAAGAGACAGAAAATACAGTGATCACAGAATTGAAGAATCTGGATCTCTACAATATGACTCCGATGGAAGTCATGATGGCAGTCGCCGAATTGAAAAAGAAATTATAAAAGAAGATCCTCGTGATGGCGAGGATCTTTTTGCTTAGTGGTTAGCAATGCTTTGATTGATTTCTTGAACTTGTTTTTTATAAAAATGATGGGAGACCAACCAGATGATCACGTAAACGAGGGTGAATTCGACAACGAGTGAGAGGTAAAATCCGAGTCGTGCTGGAAACCAACCGGCCAAGGTAGCTAGGGGAATAAACCCAAGTAACATGAGTAGGTAATGGCTCAGAGTAGCCCGTAAGAGGCTCCAGTCTTTTTGAAAGAGGAGACTTCCGAAGCTAAAGAGGACCCCAATTGCACCCCAAACGAGAGCACAATAGAGCATGACCAGTGAGCCGTGAACATGATGCAAGAACATCCAGCGGCCGACTGCAGAGTTGGGACTTAAGGGAAGGTACAACTCAGGTGAGAAGAGATAGGAAAAGAAGATGGATAGGATGAGCCCGATGAGAATGCCTTTCAGGGCGTCAGAAAAAGATTGTTTTAGCATGATAATTTCTCCTTAATGGCTTTCAAGTAACGACGGGAGGAGTAGGTCAGACTCCCGTTTTTAAGATAGATTTGCACGGATCCCCCACTGGTAAAGTGCAGGTGATCGATTTCTTTGGTGTTGATAATTTCAGATTGGGAAATTTTGAGAAAGCAGGTCGGCAAGTCTTCAGATAGCTGATAGAGTGGTCCAGTCAGAATAAATTGATCTGTCATGGTCTCACCAATTACTTGCCGATTTTCAATGTAAAAACGTTGGAATAGCTGGCTTTCGATCAGGTAAGCTTCCCCATCCTTTTTGGCACGTAAGCGCCCTTTTTGATCCAATTCTTCCACAAAGTCACGGATTTTCTCTACACGCGCAGACAGTGCAGGTGCTGTGATCATCACCGCTTCTTCTTGGAAGTGGGAATCAATTTGTACTTCAACTTTCATAAGATCGTTTCTCCCTCCTTTGGGTAAAGTCGGTTGGCCTGCTAGCCCGGCTCCTTCTTTACACTACTATTAAACACTTTTTCCAAAGGGAAGACAAGGGGATTTGTCTATGTGGTCATTTTCTTTGCCTATGCGGTTTTTAAGGAAGAAGATGGGCCAGCCTCTATTTTTTAAGAAAGGGAGTCTTGTGGATCTGTGGTATAATAGAGCTACATGTATCGGTGAAAAAATAGGTAAAGGAGCAGACATGTCACAGATTATTGAATTGCCAGAGGTCCTAGCCAATCAGATTGCGGCAGGTGAAGTGATTGAACGACCTGCTAGCGTGGTCAAGGAATTGGTTGAAAACTCGATCGATGCTGGAGCAAGCCAGATTGTTGTCGAAATCGAAGAAGCAGGATTGAAGTCGATTCGAATCACAGACAATGGGGAAGGAATTGCCCACGATGAGGTCGCTTTGGCCCTCCGTCGACATGCGACCAGTAAGATCAAAAGTCAAGCGGATCTTTTTCGTATTCGAACGCTTGGTTTTCGTGGTGAGGCCATGCCTTCCATTGCTTCTGTCAGTATTCTAACCCTTCTAACGGCGCAAGAAGGAGCTCCCCACGGGACCAAATTGGTCGCAAAGGGTGGCGAAATTGAGGAATTGGAGCCAGCGACAAGCCCTGTCGGGACTAAGATCACAGTGGAAGATCTCTTTTTTAATACCCCTGCTCGTCTCAAGTATTTAAAGAGCCAGCAGGCAGAGCTATCCCATATCGTGGATATTCTCAATCGCTTGAGCTTGGCCCATCCTGAGATTGCCTTTACCTTGATCAATGATGGAAAAGAAATGACCAAAACGGCAGGTACTGGCAATCTCCGGCAAGCGATTGCGGGTGTCTATGGTCTCGCGTCTGCCAAGAAGATGGTGGCCATTGAAAATCGCGACCTGGATTTTGAAGTGACGGGCTTTGTGTCTTTGCCTGAATTGACTCGTGCTAATCGTAATTACATCAGTCTCTTTATCAACGGCCGTTATATCAAGAATTTCTTGCTCAATCGAGCTATTTTAGACGGCTACGGCAGTAAACTCATGGTGGGTCGCTTTCCGCTTGCGATCATTAATATCCAGATCGATCCTTACTTAGCGGATGTCAATGTTCACCCTACCAAGCAAGAGGTTCGTATCTCCAAAGAACGAGAACTGATGGCCTTGATCTCCCAGGCTATTGCGAACGCTTTGAAAGAGCAGGACCTGATTCCGGATGCTCTAGAAAATCTAGCCAAGTCGACCATTCGCCGAACAGAAAAGCCAGTACAGACAACCCTGCCTTTAAAGGAAAACCATCTCTATTATGACCGAGAAAGTCAAGATTTCAAACTTCGACCAGAAGTGGCAGATCCTCAACGGCATCTAACAGATGAGGTAGCTACTGATTCTACAAGCCAAGAAAACCCAGTAGAAAAACCGACAAGTGCGATCAAGTTTGCGGAAAGAAAGGCTGCGGTCTATGATGAGCTGGATCACCCAGAGTTGGATCTGGCTAGTCTAGACAAGGCCTATGATAAGTTGGATGGGGAAGAACATTCGACCTTCCCAGAGTTGGAATATTTTGGTCAGATGCATGGAACCTATCTCTTTGCCCAAGGCAATGGGGGCCTTTATATCATTGACCAGCACGCGGCCCAAGAGCGGGTCAAATACGAAGAATACCGGGAGAGCATCGGGGACGTAGACGGCAGTCAGCAACAACTGCTGGTGCCTTATATCTTTGAGTTTCCTACAGACGATCTGATCCGCCTGCAACAGCGCAAACACCTCCTAGAGGAAGTGGGAGTCTACTTAGAAGAATACGGAGCCAACCAGTTGATCTTACGGGAGCATCCGATCTGGATGAAGGAAGAAGAGATCGAGTCGGGCATCTATGAAATGTGTGATATGCTCCTTTTGACCAAGGAAGTGTCCATCAAGAAATACCGGGCTGAGTTGGCCATCATGATGTCCTGCAAACGCTCCATCAAGGCCAATCACACACTGGACGATTACTCTGCACGCGACCTGATCTACCAACTGTCCCAATGTGACAACCCTTATAACTGCCCTCATGGCCGTCCGGTCTTGGTTAACTTTACCAAGTCGGATATGGAAAAGATGTTCCGACGCATTCAGGAAAATCACACCAGTTTACGGGAATTGGGTAAGTATTAAACAAACAATAAAGGAAGATTATGTACGAATACATTAAAGGAATTTTAACGAAAATTACCGCCAAATACATCGTGGTGGAGACAGCTGGAATCGGCTATCTCTTGCATGTGGCCAATCCCTATGCCTACTCTGGCAAAATGAATCAAGAGGTGCAAGTTTACCTGCACCAAGTGGTCCGGGAAGACGCCCACCTTCTTTATGGTTTTGCGACCGAAGAAGAGAAACAGCTCTTTTTAAACTTGATCTCAGTCTCTGGGATTGGACCTGTTTCAGCTCTGGCTATCATTGCTGCAGATGACAATGCAGGCCTTGTCCAAGCCATCGAAAGCAAGAACATCACTTACTTGACCAAGTTTCCGAAGATCGGCAAGAAAACAGCCCAACAGATGGTTTTGGACCTAGAAGGTAAGATCAATCTTGATCTAGAAGATGCACCAGCTCAGTCCAAAGCCAAAGTTACAGAAGAAAACCAAGCCCTTGAGGAAGCCATGGAAGCGATGTTGGCATTGGGCTACAAGGCAACGGAACTCAAGAAAATCAAGAAATTCTTTGAAGGAACTTCGGATACTGCTGAAAACTATATCAAGTCTGCCCTTAAGATGTTGGTGAAATAGGAGAAGAAGATGCCAAAACGCTGTGGCTGGGTCAAAATGAACAACCCGCTCTATGTAGCCTACCATGATGAGGAATGGGGACAGCCTCTCCATGATGACCAAGCACTTTTTGAGTTGCTCTGTATGGAGACCTATCAAGCTGGCCTATCGTGGGAAACGGTCCTCAATAAACGGCAGGCTTTCCGAGAGTCTTTTCATGGCTATCACCTTCAAAGTGTCGCGGAGATGACGGATGAGGAACTGGAAGCTTTGTTAGACAATCCAGCTATCATCCGAAATCGTTCCAAGGTCTATGCGACGCGGGCCAATGCTCAAGCCTTTCTACAAGTTCAGGCAGAGTTCGGCTCTTTTGATGCCTATCTTTGGTCTTTTGTGGATGGGAAAACCATCGTCAATGATGTTCCAGATTACAGTCAAGCACCAGCTAAGACAGTTCTTTCTGAGAAGCTAGCCAAGGATCTCAAAAAACGTGGTTTTAAGTTCACCGGACCAGTCGCTGTTTTGTCTTTTTTACAGGCAGCAGGATTGGTTGATGACCATGAGAATGATTGTGAATGGAAAAGTGGAAATAAGTAACTTTAGATGACTAGAACATCAGAGAATATAGAAAAAGAGAGTGGGACAGAAATCGGTAATTCGTTAGAATTCGATTTCGTCGTCCCACCTCCGCACAGTTGAGTAGGGCTGTAAAAGCTGATGAAATCAGCGTAGTAGAGCCCACTCAACCACTGCGTCTTGCTCGACAATCCAAAGATAAATAAGAGGCTAGGACTTTTGTCCCAGCCTCCTATTTGTTATAGTCAAAGCGAATGACTTGCTCCGTTGCATCTACATGGGCGTGGACTCCGAAGGGGACAATTGCTCTTGGAGTTGCATGTCCGACATTCAGATTATAGACAATCGGGATATTGCTATCAATGATATCCAATAGTGCCTCTTTATAGTCGTCATAGAAAGTTTCATCCATAGGTTTTCCGACCAAGAGTCCACTGATGACCGCGAATATGCCCGTGTCCTTTAAAGTCTGCAACATTTTTTTGAAATCATCAGGTTCAGGCTTTTCTTCACTTGTTTCTAGCAATAGAATCTTTCCTTCCCAGTCTGACAAGTCAGGGAAAAGTTTGTATTTTTGGCAGAGGTCTGTGCTATCTGCGTGTAGAGAGTTGTCAAAAATATCATAGAGAGACTCAAGACAACCACCGAGGATTTCTCCCTCAAACTGAGCATTGCCTTGTAACAAGTCAAAACCTGTATTTGCATGGCTGACACGAGGTGTTCCCAAAGCCTTGGGACTATAATCAGTCCGTTCCTCATACCAAACGTTACTAGGGCGGATTTCTGAGATTCTTCCCGTCTCAATCAATTCTTTGAAGTAGTGGAGGCTATATGGCAACATTTCTTTGTCTAACTCACAAATGTCTGCTAAAAAGGATTGCCCATAAAAAGTCTTGATTCCTAGTTTATGCAACATGAGATGGTTCATGGTCGTATCCGAGAAGCCAAGAAAAATCTTTTGTTTGATAACCTTTTGTAGTTGGTCATTTTCAAAAAGATAAGGTAGCAAGCGATAGGTATCGTTTCCACCGATGGCGCATAATATCATGTCGATACTATCATCAGAAAAGGCCTGAATCAAATCCTCCGCACGAGCTTCGGGATGTTCTTTGATAAAGTCTAAGCCTTTTAGTGAATGAGGTAAAAAGATAGGATTGAGTCCAAGGTCTTTGAGTCGTTGGACCCCCAAGTCCACTTCGTGCTTGACAAAGTCCTCTCCGATAATCCCACTAGATAAACTTATAATACCGATAGTAGAAACCATATCTCATCCTCCTAGAAAAAATTGATGCTATTGTATCACAAAAAATGAGGGGAAACAACAAGAATTAGAGCCAGAAGAAGGCTTTTAGATCAAGAAAGAAGAAAAAAGCAACCGCTCGATATGGTTGCTTCAGAATATAGATAAGCTCTATCAACAATAGAACATAGCCCTTTTAGAAGTTGTTACCACGTAGTTAAATCTCTTAGGAATATTGATGAAATGGAATTTATAAGAGTTTTTCACTTTATACTCTAAAAGAAAAAGATTGAAGAAAGTTGTCCAAAATGGACTTTATCTTCAATCTGTTTTTTAAATAATTTAGGAAATTGTGTTAAAATGAAATGAAAATTACGAATAGTATAAGTAGGAGGCACCATGAAGGCGGAAATTATTGCAGTTGGAACAGAAATTCTAACAGGACAAATTGTCAACACCAATGCTCAATTCTTATCAGAGAAATTAGCTAGTTTAGGGATTGATGTCTACTATCATGTGGCGGTAGGAGACAATGAAGGTCGTCTCTTTTCGACCATTGAGACAGCTTCAAAACGCAGTGATTTGGTGATTTTATGTGGTGGACTTGGGCCAACAGAGGATGATTTGACCAAGCAAACCCTTGCTAAGTTTTTAGGGAAAGAACTGGTTTTTGATCCGACAGCGCTTGCTAAACTCGACACCTTCTTTGCCAGCCGCCCTGATTATGTCCGGACGCCCAATAATGAGCGACAAGCACAAATGATTGCCGGATCAATCCCCCTTCAAAACCGTACAGGTCTCGCGGTTGGAGGTTTGATTGAAGTCGACGGCGTGACCTATGTCGTTCTACCTGGTCCACCAAGTGAGTTAAAACCCATGGTCAATGAACAATTGGTGCCTCATTTGACGACAGGGGAACAGCTCTTTTCAAGAGTCTTGCGCTTCTTTGGGATTGGGGAGAGCCAGCTGGTTACGATCCTAGCAGATATCATTGAAGAGCAGACTGATCCGACAGTGGCCCCTTATGCCAAGACGGGAGAAGTGACCTTGCGTCTGTCTACAAAGGCGAAGGATCAAACTTCAGCAGATGTGAAGCTCGATGTCTTAGAAAAGGAAATCTTATCCCGCCACACGCTGGATCATCAACCCTTGCATGAACTGTTTTACGGTTATGGGGATGATAATTCGATGGCCAAGGTGGCCTTTGATCTCTTGAAACGGACTGGTAAGACCATTACAGCTGCAGAAAGCCTGACAGCTGGCCTTTTCCAAGCGACTTTGGCAGATTTTTCAGGGGCGTCCAGCATCTTTGCGGGTGGTTTTGTCACCTATAGTTTGGAAGAAAAAAGCAAGATGTTGTCTATTCCAGCTCAAGAGTTAGAGCAACATGGAGTGGTGTCTCATTTTACAGCTCAAGCCATGGCTTCACAGGCCCGTAAGTTAACAGGATCCGATTATGGTGTTAGCCTGACCGGAGTTGCGGGGCCAGATAGTCTAGAAGGGCACCCAGCAGGGACTGTCTTTATCGGACTTGCGACTCCAAATGGAGTGGATAGTATCCAAGTCAATATCGCCGGACGTAGCCGGTCGGATGTTCGCGGAATTGCAGTCCTTCATGCCTTTAATTTGGTACGCTTGGCTGTATTAAATGGTGAAAATTTGGTATAATGAAGCTTGTGCCAAATGAAGAATAATTCTAAAAATGGATAGGAAATGTGCCTTTCAAAGGACGGAAAACGTCAGTGAGTTGCATGCATTTCCTGTATAGTAAAAAATAGGAGAATAGAATGGCGAAAAAACAGAAAAAATTAGATGATATCTCTAAGAAATTTGGAGATGAGCGTGAAAAAGCGCTCAATGATGCCCTGAAGTTGATCGAAAAGGATTTTGGTAAGGGATCGATCATGCGTTTGGGCGAACGTGCAGAACAAAAAGTACAAGTCATGAGCTCTGGTTCCTTGGCGCTTGATATTGCCTTGGGTGCTGGTGGTTATCCAAAAGGTCGGATCATCGAAATCTATGGTCCAGAATCATCTGGTAAAACAACCGTTGCCCTCCATGCAGTAGCGCAAGCACAGAAAGAAGGAGGCATTGCTGCCTTTATCGATGCCGAGCATGCCTTGGATCCATCTTATGCAGCAGCTCTTGGGGTCAATATCGACGAACTTCTCTTGTCTCAACCAGACTCAGGGGAACAAGGACTTGAAATTGCTGGTAAATTGATCGACTCTGGTGCGGTTGATTTGGTGGTTGTCGACTCTGTTGCGGCCTTGGTACCACGTGCGGAAATCGATGGAGATATCGGGGATAGCCACGTTGGTTTGCAAGCTCGGATGATGAGCCAAGCGATGCGTAAACTCGGAGCTTCGATCAATAAGACCAAGACCATTGCCATCTTTATCAACCAATTGCGTGAAAAAGTTGGGGTCATGTTTGGGAACCCTGAAACCACACCTGGTGGTCGTGCCCTGAAATTCTACGCTTCTGTCCGTTTAGATGTTCGTGGAAACACTCAAATCAAGGGGACTGGGGACCAAAAAGATACCAACGTTGGTAAGGAAACTAAGATCAAGGTTGTGAAGAACAAGGTAGCTCCACCGTTCAAAGAAGCCATGGTCGAAATCATGTACGGGGAAGGAATTTCACGTACAGGTGAATTGGTGAAGATTGCAACAGATTTGGATATCATCCAAAAAGCGGGTGCCTGGTACTCCTATAATGGCGAAAAAATTGGTCAAGGATCTGAAAATGCTAAGAAATTCTTGGCTGACCACCCAGAAATTTTTGACGAAATCGACCACAAGGTTCGGGTTCATTTTGGTTTGATCGAAGAAGACGAAGCAGTGAAAACCCTTGATAAAACTGAAGA
Source organism: uncultured Streptococcus sp. (assembly GCA_934215455.1). Taxonomy (GTDB): domain Bacteria; phylum Bacillota; class Bacilli; order Lactobacillales; family Streptococcaceae; genus Streptococcus. The sequence goes on along the minus strand of CAKPZX010000037.1, from coordinate 3,194 downwards.
AGCAGCTCCTGTCGTAGAAGAAGTAACTCTAGATTTAGATGACGCGATTGAAATTGAAGATTAATTTTTTTCAAAATAGGTCGCTAGACTGATGGTTTTTGTGTTATAATTTAATACGATAGTATTATCGTGTAGCGAAAGGAGTGCATGCATGATTAAAATTTATACAGTGTCAAGTTGCACCAGCTGTAAAAAAGCAAAGACTTGGCTCAACGCTCACCAGCTAACTTATAAAGAACAAAACCTCGGTAAGGAAGGGATCACCAAAGAAGAATTATTGGATATCCTTACAAAGACTGAAAATGGAGTGGCAAGTATTGTCTCTTCAAAAAATCGATACGCTAAAAATCTAGGAGTGGACATCGAAGACTTGAGTGTCAATGAAGTCATTGACATCATCATGGAAACACCTCGTATTCTTAAAAGTCCGATCTTGGTAGATGACAAACGTCTCCAAGTGGGCTACAAAGAAGACGATATTCGTGCCTTCTTGCCACGATCAGTTCGAAATGTAGAAAATGCAGAAGCGCGGATGCGTGCAGCTCTTTAAAACGATTGAAAATCAGAAACAATTTGTTTCTGATTTTTTCTTTTTAAAAATCGGAATGAAAAGCAGTTTACTGCGCCATTTTACGAAATCTATGATACAATATTTTAGAAAACAATAACTAGTAAGGAATGGAAAATGAAAAGGAAAATCTTCTTATTGGGTGCACTTGCCTTGTGTTTGACGGGATGCGGTCAAAAAAAACAAGCGAAAACGCCAAATTCAAGTGAACAAAAGGCAATCCAAGCAAAAGCAGAGCAGCTGCAAAAGGATAATAAGAGTATCCTGCAAAAAGCTGAAGAAAATAAAGTCATCACTAGAACCTTTGTCTTTCCAAAAGATGATAAGGGGACACAACAGACGCAAATCGTCACCTATGTGGGGAACACCTTTAAAAAATTGGAGACCATCAATGTGACGGCAACCGATGAGGAGTTGAAAAAAGGGATCCAACAGGTTGGAATAGAGGAAGCGCAAAAGCAATTGAGAGAATCCTTTAATAAGGACGATGCCTTTAAGGAAGCTTTGACAGTGCCAGGTTTCACAGCTGATTTAACCTTGGAAAATGAGAATGAATACAAGGTAACCATCACCTATGACTTTGAAGCAATGGATGTGAAGAAGGCCGAAGGCATGACTTACTTCAAAAACAATCACTTACCAGAGTTGTTGAAGTTGACACCGAGTCAATTTGCGGACAATCTTATCAATGCTGGAGCAAGTGAGCAAAAATAAAAAAACAGTTTAACTGAAATAGCTCAAAAATGCTTGAAAAAGCTGTAAAATCAAGGGCTTGACCGTTGTGGAAAACTCTTGATTATGGTATAATAGTAATATTCTAAGGAAAGAGGGTGTTCTTGTGGGATTTACAGATGAAACAGTACGTTTTAATCTTGATGATTCAAATCGTAAGGAAATTAGCGAGACCTTGAAAGATGTTTACTTGTCACTGGATGAAAAAGGCTACAATCCAATTAATCAAATCGTAGGATACGTACTCAGTGGTGATCCTGCCTATGTACCTCGTTATAATAATGCACGGAACCAAATTCGTAAATATGAACGAGATGAGATCGTGGAAGAATTGGTACGTTATTATTTGAAAGGGCAAGGAATAGACCTCTAATGAGAATTATGGGATTGGATGTTGGCTCAAAGACCGTCGGGGTTGCTGTGAGTGATCCTCTCGGTTTTACAGCTCAAGGTCTTGAAATCATCCAAATCGATGAAGACAAAAAAGAATTCGGTTTGGAGCGCTTAGCCGAATTAGTAGCTCAATACAAGGTAGACCGTTTTGTTGTAGGCTTGCCAAAAAACATGAACAACACCAGCGGACCGCGTGTGGAAGCTAGTCAGGCTTATGGCGCAATGATTGCTGAAAAGTTTGGGTTGCCAGTCGACTACCAAGATGAACGGTTGACAACAGTTGCTGCAGAGCGGATGTTGATTGAGCAAGCAGATATTAGCCGTAGCAAACGCAAAAAAGTCATTGATAAGTTAGCAGCGCAACTTATTTTACAAAATTATTTAGATCGCAATTTTTAGAAAGAAAACGAGGAAGAATAGTATGGCACATGATCATAACCACGACCATGAAGAACGTGAATTAATCACATTGGTGGATGAACAAGGAAATGAAACCTTGTTTGAAATTCTTTTGACCATCGATGGCAAAGAAGAATTTGGGAAGAACTATGTCCTTTTGATCCCTGCAAATGCAGAAGAAGATGAAAATGGCGAAGTTGAAATCCAAGCTTATTCATTTACAGAAAACGAAGACGGAACAGAAGGCGACCTTCAACCAATCCCAGAAGACTCAGATGCAGAATGGGATATGATCGAAGAAGTCTTCAACAGCTTTATGGAGGAGTAAAAACATCCAGTGGATGTTTTTACCCTTGCGCTAGAAACAAAGACCGCAAGTAAGTCCGGGGGACGTTTTTAGCCCTGCTTTAAGAAGCAAGAAAAAGCAGTAAGTCCGATGGACTTGCTGTAAAAATGAGAATGAAACAACTACAAAAGAAAGGAGCGCAAACGTCAGAAGAGGTTTTGTCGCTTTTTTCTTTTAGGAGGAAGATGTGAATAAGATTGAGCAATGGATGAATAGTCGGATCGGTCTGAATTTTCGATCGGGACTGGATCGTATGGAGCAGGCAGTGAGCCTTTTAGGGAGGCCGGATAAGGCTTACCCGATCCTTCATGTGACAGGAACCAATGGGAAGGGATCCACGATCGCCTTTCTGCGTCAATTGTTGATGGCTCATGGGAAGAAGGTTGGGACCTTTACTTCTCCTCATATGATCAGTATCCATGATCGGATTTGTATTGGGGATCAGCCGATTTCAGATGAAGATTTTACTCGGATTGGCCAAGAAGTCCAACAAATGGAGCAGACCTTGCTTCAAACCCAGGACCAAATCTCTTATTTTGAGATTATCTGCCTCATGGCTCTCTTGTATTTTAAGGAACAAGCTGTGGATGTGGTCTTGCTGGAAGTTGGTATCGGAGGGCTTCTGGATACGACCAACGTAGTGACGGGAGAGATCGCAGTGATCACTTCGGTTGGTCTCGATCACCAGGAAACACTGGGAGGGACGATTGCGGAAATCGCCCAGCAAAAGGCAGGAATCTTTAAGAAGGGCAAGAA
>CAKPZX010000036.1 GCA_934215455.1 uncultured Streptococcus sp. | reverse complement strand
GCAATGGTCCGAACTTGGCGACGCAATTTTTGAGTCGCTGTCAATTCACCTGCTGTCCCGTCATCTTTTGGAAGGGTTGCTGGTAATTTGTCATAACCATAAATCCGAGCGATTTCTTCAAAGAGGTCCGCTTCGATGGTGATGTCCCAACGGCGGCGTGGAACACTGACAGTAAAGGCTTCAGCGTTTCCAGAAAGACCAAATCCAAGGCGACGGAAGACATCTTCGACATCCGCGTAGGAAAGCTCTGTCCCTAGGACACGGTTAACGTCTGCAAGAGTAGAAGAAACTTCTACATCTGAAGGATCAAGCTGGCCTGCTGAAACGATTCCCTTACGAACAGTTGCTCCTGCAAGCTCTGCAATCATGCTCGCTGCTGCATCAAGGGCTTCATTGACAGTTGCCACGTTAATGCCTTTTTCAAAACGAGAAGATGATTCAGAACGAAGGTTGAGGCGACCGCTAGTCTTACGGATCGATTTGCCATTGAAGACAGCTGCCTCAAGGACAACACGAGTAGATTTTTCAGAGATTTCTGTAGCTTCTCCACCCATGACACCTGCAAGAGCTACTGGTTTGTCAGCTACTGTGATCACGAGGTCACTTGTTTCCAACTCACGTTCTTCCCCATCCAAGGTTACTAATTTTTCACCTGCACACGCTTCACGCACACGGATATCAGTTCCTTCAAAGGTATCCAAGTCAAAGGCATGCATCGGTTGACCAAAGTAAAGCAGAATATAGTTGGTTACATCGACCACATTGTTGATCGGACGGATGCCTTCATTCATGAGGAGGTTTTGCAACCACTGTGGACTTGGGGCGATGGTCACATTGTCCAAGATACGAGCTGCATAATAAGGAGCCTTGTCTGTGTCAATACTGACAGAAAGAGCATCGGCTGCAGCTTGGTCTGTTTCAGTCAAAGTAAAGTCTTTGAAATTGACTGCCTTGTCATAGATGGCAGCTACTTCGTGCGCTACCCCACGCATAGAAAGAGCATCTGCACGGTTTGGAGTGATCGAAAGCTCGATGATTTCATCATCCAAGTCTAGGTAAGAGAAGACTTCTTCTCCTGGAACAGCATCTTCTGGCAAGATTTGGATGCCATCTGCGAATTCTTTTGGTACAACCGAGTCAGAAATCCCTAATTCACCAAGTGAACAGATCATCCCAAGGGATTCCAAGCCACGGATTTTCCCTTTTTTAATCTTGTAGTTGTCCGCAATGCGAGCACCTGGAAGAGCCACCATAACCTTGATGCCTGCTCGCACATTTGGTGCTCCACAGACGATTTGACGGGCTTCTTCTTCACCCACATTAACTTGGCAGACATGAAGGTGTGTTTCTGGCACATCTTCACAAGACAAGACTTCTCCGACGACAATTTTTGAGAGACCAGCAGCTGGTGATGCCACACCTTCTACTTCGATCCCTGTTGTTGACATTTTTTCAGCCAACTCTTCTGATGGCACATCCACGTCCACCAATTGTTTTAACCATTTATAACTAACTAACATATGTAAGATACCAAGGGCTAAGCAGAAATCTAGATATCTTTCCTAGATTTTCAGTCACCCTCGTTTCGATCCTTTCATTTTGTGTTTTCCAGCTCGAGGCTGGTTTCGGAAGAGGACTCAAGCCTTTCCTTTCTCTAGAATGGAAGCTTCCAATTTTGAGACTTCTTGTCCATTCTAGACCAATTTCTTTCTCAACAACCAGTCAATATCAACCGTATCACCGGTAGGATACTCGTGTTCACTAAATCGTTCAAATCCAAAGCGATAGTAAAAATCTTGTGCCTTAAAGTTGCGTTCCCAGACACCTAGCCAAGCCCACTCAAAGCCACGGCTCTTGGCTTGATCCAGCGCAAAGCTAAACATTTCCTTGCCAAAACCAGCCCCATGAAATTTCTTTTTGACATAGATCCGTTGGATCTCAAAGGACTTATCCATCTCTACTAGCTCGGTTTGCGCTTGACCCCAATTGATCTTGAGAAAACCACAGATTTCTTGATCTTCATTGAGGACAAAATAGGTTTCAGATTCTGGTTCTAACAGATCCTTCTCGATTTGCTCCAAAGAGAGCACTGTAGAGAAGTAATCTTCCAAATCTTTCTCAACAATATAGGGACCAAAGGTATCTCGGTAGGTTTCCACCTCTAGGTCACGTAAGGTCTGTGCCTGGTCGATTTTTACTCTAACTAACATGATTATTTAAATTGTTCTGAAAAACGGATATCCCCTTGATAGAAGCCACGGATATCATTGATTCCGTAACGAAGCATAGCCACACGCTCTTGACCAAGTCCAAAGGCAAATCCTGAATAGACTGTTGGGTCAATACCACTCATCTCAAGGACGCGTGGGTGAACCATACCGGCTCCCATGATTTCAATCCAACCAGTTTTCTTACATACGTTACATCCAGCTCCACCACATTTGAAGCAAGAAACGTCCACCTCAACCGATGGCTCAGTAAATGGGAAGTAAGAAGGACGAAGACGGATTTGACGTTCTGCACCAAACATCTTTTGCACGATCAATTGAAGCGTTCCTTGAAGGTCTGCCATTGAGATGTTCTTCCCAACGACCAAGCCTTCGATCTGATGGAATTGGTGGCTGTGGGTCGCATCATCTGTATCCCGACGGAAAACACGCCCTGGAGAGATCATCTTCAATGGTCCCTTGCTAAAGTCATGCGCATCCATCGCCCGCGCCTGTACTGGTGAGGTATGGGTCCGAAGCAAGATTTCTTCTGTGATATAGAAGGTATCCTGCATATCCCGCGCTGGGTGATCTTTAGGCAGATTCATGCGTTCAAAGTTGTAGTAGTCTTGCTCCACTTCAAAGCCGTCCACGACTTGGTAGCCCATCCCAATAAAGATATCTTCGATTTCTTCACTGGTTTGGGTCAAGATATGACGGTAACCACTAGCAACCGGACGACCAGGAAGCGTCACATCGATACTTTCGCTAGCTAGTTTCGCTTGGACTTTCTTTTCTTCCAAGAGTTTGGTTGTTTCTTCAAAGGCAGCCGTCAAGACATCGCGGGCTTCATTGACGTGTTTCCCGATAACCGGACGCATCTCAGCAGAGACATCTTTCATCCCTTTGAGGATCTCGGTCAGAGATCCTTTTTTCCCAAGGACAGAGACCCGTAGTTCTTGCAATTCTTTTTCATTTTCAGCAGAAATCTGCTTCAAAGCTGCCAGCGTTTCTTCACGAAGCGCTTTTAATTGTTCTTCAATCGTTGACATATTTCCTCCATCATGGTCCCTCTACAGACATAGAAAAAACCACGCGCCAACTCCCACATTCGGAGCGTTGACACGCGGTACCATCCGTTTTTTATCCGTAAACCAGACCTTAATTTCTAAATCCTTTACGCAAGTGAATTCACTCAGCTTTCATGCAAAGAGCTTTCAGTCACGGCTCTTCTCCCTGTCGCACTTCCCTTGAGATACTAGTCTTGCAGATTTCTATTCAATTACTACATAGTTTATCAGATTTTTAGTTAAAAAACAAGTTAGATGAGACTAATTCACTAGAAAAAGGAACTAGACGCAGTGCATTATCTATTTGCCTTGTCTATTTCATCTGCTTGCCTTTCCAATAGAAGAGTGGCTGCTTGGTTAAAACCATCACACCAGTTATACCATTTTGCTTCATACTCATCTTGAGGCAAGATACGATGTTTTAAATCCAAAACAGAGGTTATCTTTCTTTCCTCGCAAGCTTGCGCATAGAGAGCATACAACTCATCGCCACCATCTCTATCAAACTCAGCAGAAATCATATCCCGACCTGCCAATAAAGCCTGATAAGCCCTGTGATGCCCGTCTGTAATCAAGAAGCGATTTCCAAATGCAAGAACACTAATTGGATCCACATTGATGATTTCTGCCGACTGATCCAGCATCTGGATAGCTTGTAACTTCTTTTCTGATAAATAAAGTTGGGTCGGATGAAGATCTGTTATCTTGACTTCCATTTCTTTCTCCTCTACCATGAGTAACTTAGCTGGTCATGAGCACTGGTAGACATTTTTAAAGGTCACGATTTTAAGACCTGCAAAAGCCAAATTCCCCTGCCATTCTTGTTATTCGTTTTCTTTTTATTTAATGACTTGTCCAGCATCTTTCAAGACAGATTCTGGAATAGTAATACCCAATTCATCTGCGACTTTTTTATTGATGACAGATTTTCCTTGGCTAAAGATTTCAACAGGTGTATCCGCAGGTTTTTGACCTTTCAAGATCTTCGCAGCCATTTTACCAGTTGCTACTCCAAGATCATGTTGGTCGACAACGACTGAACCAAGACCACCAGCTTCTACCATAGCTGTCGCACTTGGGAAGATTGGTTTTTTAGCTGTTTTGTTGGCTTCGACAACTGTTGAGAAGGCTGAAGCAATGGTATTGTCGATTGGAACCCAGATGGCATCGACTTTACCAGTCATGACAGAAACTGTTGAAGCAACTTCGTTTGTTGAAGGTACAGAGTAAGGAAGCACCTTGAAGCCTGCTTTTTCAGCTAATTTTGTAAATTCTTCTACTTGAGATTTAGAATTATCCTCACTGGTTGAGTATAGGGCACCGATTGTTTTCACATTCGGAGTCAATTCTTTGATTAATTTCAACTGTTGCTCAGTTGGATTGTGGTCAGATACCCCAGTAATGTTGCCACCTGGTTTTTTCAAATCTTTGACCAAGTTTGCGCCGACCGGATCGGTGATAGCTCCCATGACGATTGGTTTGTCTTTGGTTGCACTAGCCAATCCTTGAGCAGACGGAGTTGCAATCCCAATCAAAACTTGGTTATCCTTGTCTACCAATTGTTTACTCATGGTCGCCACCTTGTTTTGGTCGCCTTCTGCATTGAGGAAATTAATGTCCACTTTGTCCTTGTCATAGCCTTCTTCAGCCAAACCATCTTGAATCCCTTTGTAGATCAGATCAAGCGAAGGGTGGCTGACCAACTGCAAGACCCCAACTTTAGCCTTTTCATTGCTGCTTGCTGCCTTGTTGTCTTTGCCTGCTGTAGCTGAATAGATCGCTGTCCCAATGACCGCTGCTGCAATCAAACCAATAATTCCCATTAACCGTTTATTTTTCATTTTTAATACCTCTTCTATTTTTTCATTTTCTTCTTTTTTTCTATCATCTAAAGACTGCGACGCCATCGTTTCTTCATATCTTTTCTCCCTTCTCATCTAAAACAAAAAACACGCCCACACATAGCAAAAGCTATGTGAGGACGTGTCATCGCGGTACCACCTCACTTATGGGAAAAGGATAGTCTTCCCCATATCTCTGTCTTGTCTAGCAACAAGTTGCACGATAAGGTGTGCCAACCGAATTTTTATTGTTTCAAATTCATCTCATCATTAGTCCAATTTCATAAACTGCCGCTACCCACTCTCAGCAACCGTAGGCTCTCTTGAAACTTTCATTTACTACTTTTCTAATTTCTTACATTTTAAAGTTTTCTTTCAAAAATGTCAATACTTTTTCTGCATTTTTTTGAAAACGTTCGCATTTTCTATTGAACAGCCCCTAGCTTCTTTCTGGGATTTCCTCTCTAATTTTGATATAATTTACTAGAATAAACGCTAGAATGATGAGGAATCCCATGTCTTTTGATGGATTTTTTTTACACCATATGGTGCAAGAATTGAAGGCCGAACTCTTGAGTGGTCGCATTCAAAAAATTAACCAACCCTTCGAGCAAGAATTGGTGCTTCAAATCCGAGGCAATCGAAAAAACCAAAAACTCTTGCTGTCTGCCCATTCTGTCTTCGGACGGATCCAACGGACCCAGACCAACTTTGAAAATCCTGCCTTTCCCAATACCTTTATTATGGTTATGCGCAAATATCTACAAGGCGCTGTCATTGAAGGGATTGAGCAAATGGAGAACGACCGGATTCTCGAAATCCGTGTCTCCAATAAAAACGAAATTGGAGATGCTATTTCTGTCAGCCTCATGATCGAAATCATGGGCAAGCACAGTAATATTATTCTCCTGGACCGCACCAGCAATAAAATCATCGAAGCTATCAAACACGTCGGCTTCTCACAAAATAGCTACCGGACCATTCTCCCTGGATCAACCTATGTAGCTCCTCCGAAAACCGACGCAGTTAATCCTTTTACAATTGGAGATGAAGCTCTTTTTGCCCTTCTTCACAAGGAAGAATTAAGCCCAAAGAACCTTCAAAAATGTTTCCAAGGTTTGGGGCGAGATACGGCTCAAGAATTGGCCAAGCGACTTGAGACGGATGAAAAATTAAAGACCTTCCGTGCCTTTTTCGAGGCACCTTCTGAGCCTCGCCTAACGACCAAATCTTTCTCGGCTATCCCCTTTGAGGATGCGACCAGTCAAACCTTTGAAACACTTTCTGATCTGCTGGATGACTATTATCGAGACAAGGCTGAGCGCGATCGGGTGCAACAACAGGCCAGTGAATTAATCCGCAAGGTTGAAAACGATCTTGAAAAGAACCGGAAAAAATTAGCCAAGCAAGAGGCGGAGTTAGCGGCGACCGACAATGCGGAAGAATTCCGCCAAAAAGGAGAATTGCTGACAACCTTCCTCTATCAGGTACCAAACGACCAAGACCAGGTTGTCCTGGACAATTACTATACCAACGAGCCCATCACCATCCAACTCAACAAGGCCCTGACCCCCAATCAAAATGCCCAACGCTACTTTAAACGCTACCAGAAGTTAAAAGAAGCCGTCAAACATTTGACCATCCTCATTCAAGAAACCAAGGAAACCATTTCTTATCTTGAAACGGTTGAAACAGCCCTTTCTCAAGCGAGCCTAGCTGAGGTGGCAGAAATTCGAGAAGAGCTAATCCAGACCGGCTTTATCAAACGGCGCAACCGTGAAAAAATTCATAAACGGAAAAAACCTGAGAAATACCTGGCTAGTGATGGAAAAACCATCATTTTAGTGGGTCGCAATAATCTGCAAAACGATGAACTGACCTTTAAGATCGCTAAAAAAGACGAGCTCTGGTTCCATGCCAAAGATATCCCGGGAAGCCACGTCGTCATTACGGGAAATCTAAATCCATCAGATGAAGTGAAGACCGATGCTGCAGAGTTGGCCGCCTACTATTCCAAGGCCCGACTCTCAAACCTTGTCCAAGTAGATATGATCGAAGCCAAGAAACTCAATAAACCAACTGGTGGAAAACCCGGTTTTGTCACCTACACCGGCCAAAAGACTCTGCGGGTCACCCCAGAAGAAGAAAAAATCAAAGCTATGAAACTAACAGACTGATTTCAAAAATAAAAGGTTGAGCTTCGCTCAACCTTTTTATTCTGCTTTATTAATGTCTTCTTTGACCTCATCAACATTGAATTTGGCAAAGAGGTACTGACGGTCTTGAACTGGGAAACGTTGATCCAGCTGATCGATGGCCCCCACCTCTACAATCCCTTCTGTGATGACAAAATCCATGACATGGCCACCAAAGGTGTGGTCATCTGAAATAAAGTGCAAATGATAACCAGCCACACTCACGCCATGGAAAATTTCTGGTGTCCAAAAACCGACGATGGTTCCAGTGACATTTTCCCGTGTATACTCTGGCTGATGGGTTGCAACCTCTGCAAACTTCATCTCTGGTGTTGATTTTGGAATCATACGGACATGCATCTTGGCAAAGTCACCACGAATCTTAATGGAGCGGAAAAGATTTTCCCCATCATAATAAGACTCAATACGGGCTTCCAATTCCTCGTCCGTCATTTCAAAGCGTTGGCGGAAAATCACTTCTGCTTGGTGAGGGACGACTGCTGCATAAGGAACCTTGGCTTCCGGAGAAACTTCGACTATTTCAGGATGGTCCCCTGATCCCTTGGCCTGATATGCCTTACCATCTAATACGATCAACTCTCCATCAATAGAATCAAGCGTCCCAACTCCTAGATCTCCGTGTTCCAAGAGTTCTCCAATCGTAAATGAACCCCCGTACAGACCCGCCATTAGGGCACCTAAGGTATTGTATTGAAAAAGTTTCACTGGTTCCATGTTTTTCTCTCCTCATTCTATCTTCTACCAGTATACCACAAACTATTCCGAATCTTCACGATATGGTTTTGATTAGAGGCTATCATAGAGGGTTTGCATCTGCACATCGTCTGGTACGATCGCCAAATACTGGTTCGCCACTTCACGCGCCTTCGTCACATCTCCAGCCTCACGCAACAAATAAACATAGGCTTCGAGGAATTCTGGGTTGTCCTTTAAATCCTCATAAAGCTCTTGATAGGCTGAGACGGCCTCTTCTGTTTTCTCCAAGGCAGCCAAAGCACGGGCAATGTTCCAACGGGTGACAACCGTTTCGACTTCTTCATTTTGCCAAGCCAAGACTTGGTCAAAGCGTTCCTGTTCCAAATAAAGGGTGGTCAGGCGAAGAGCAATCTCTTCGAGATCATCTGCCACTTCTTTAGCCTCTAATAAATAAGCTTCTGCCTGTTCAGGCTGGTGAAGTTCATAGGAAAGCTGAGAAGCAAGAAGCTTCAATTGGGCATCAAAGGGATTCTTCTGGATCCCTTGTTTAGCAATCTCAAGCGCTTTTTCACGGTCATTTTCAGCCTGTAAAGCCAAGGCATAACCGTACTCATAGCCCTCAAAATCAGGCGACAAGGTATCAATTTGTTTGTAGTAGATGAGGGCTTTTTGGAATTCTTCTTGGTCAGACAATAGGGTCGCTAATTCGTAAGCAATCTGGTCATCAAACTCAATCTCCAGAGCTTTCTCTAAGAAAGGAACAGCTGCTTCAAACTTACCAAGATTGGCATAGGCAAAACCAATCCGTTGATAGGTGGAAATTCCTGTTGCTTCCAAAATCTCCCGATTGTCTAACTGAGCATACTCTTGGATAGCCTCTTGGTAGCGTTCCAATTCCAGATCAATTTCAGCTAGCCCTAATTGAATGATCGGATCATCAGACAAATGAGCAGCTTCAACTAATTTTTCACGCGCTACATCTGCTAGGCCTTCCATCTGATAGAGATCCGCCTTAACCAAGAGACTCGCCACATACCAGTTTGATTCAGGTCCAATTTCTTCTAAATACGCAAAGGCCTCTTCCGTTTGGCCTTCCTCCGCAAGGATGGTTGCCAAACTTAGATACACTTCTGGATAGCTTTCTGCAATCTGTTCATAGATTTCTTTTGCTTGAGGGTAAAAACCGATACTTTCAAGATATTGACCCAAATCCAATAATTGTGCTTCACTATCTTCTAACAAAGCCTGTTGAAATTGAACTTCTGCCTCTTCTAGCTCTTGCCGATCGAGAGCCTCTACCATTTGTTGACTATGACTCACTGTGTGTTTCCTCTTCTATTTCATTGTGTTCTTCATACAAACCACTGACGACCTTATACCATTCAAAGATAGCTCCGATCACCACCTTAGCAGATGCATAGACTGGAATTCCAAGGAAAACTCCCCAGATTCCAAACATAGATCCTGACGTCAAGAGCACAAATAAAATGGTAATCGGGTGGATATTTAACTGGCTTCCCAAAACCAACGGTGATACAAAACGTCCTTCAATGGTTTGCTCCACTGCAAATACAATCAAGACCTTAATAAACATCTCTGGTCCTGCTACTAAGCCCAATACCAAAGCAGGTAACATGGCTAAGAAACTACCCAAGTAAGGGATCAAATTCAAGATCCCTGCAGAGATCCCCAGTGTCACCGCATAGCGCAAACCAATGATCTTAAAGAAGACGATGAACATAATAGCGACGACAATGGCTACCGTAATTTGCCCTCGAACGTAGTTGGAAAGTTGGGTGTTGACATCTGAGAGAACTTGTTCCGCCGATTTACGAATCTTAGTCGGTAAGAAGCGAACAATGTGGCCCTTTAAATTTTTTCCATCTCGAAGAAGATAAAAGACAATAAAAGGCATGATGATCAAGGCAACAATAACTTGCGAAGCCACTCCGATCAAGTTGCTGACCCAATTGACAGCCCGCCCAGAGATCGAACTGGCCCAAGAAGTAATGTTTGCAGACAATTCCTTGGTGATCTCATCTAATTGGGGTTTGATATCTGAGGAGACGCGATTATCTAGAAAATCATCGATGGTTGCATTAGCCTTTTCCAAATAAGTTGGCAGGTTATGAAAGAAACTCACCACTTGTCGTTGGACGGATGGAATCACTACAGCTAGACCCCAAATTAAAAGCACTGCAATCAAGAAAAAGACTAAGGAAATCGCAAAAATCCGCTTGAGTCCTTTTCTTTCAAGAAAGTCAACAATGGGGTTAAGCAGGTAATAGAGCAAACCAGAAATAATGACAGGCAGCATGACGGCTCCTGCAAACTCAAAAATAGGAATAAAAATAAAGGTGATTTTACTCAAAACCAAAAGGTTCAAACCCAACAGCAAGGTAACTAAAAATACGGTAATGGCCTTGTTGTCTAAAAACCATCTAAAAAACCAGGACAAACTAAACTGTTTTTCTTTATTATCCACAGAGAACTCCTTTTCATTTCAATCTGTTTCTATTTTAGCATTTTTTGAGCTTGAAGTTACGAAAAAACTAGCAAAATAAGAAAGAAAGGCCCTCGCCTTTTCAACTAGCAATTGCCTTCCAATAGGACCTTTGATATAATAAACCTAACAAATCATACGAGGTGACCTATGTCTCAAACCATTTATTTCGGTACCTATACCAAAAAAGAATCCAAAGGAATTTACAAGGCACAATTTGACCCTGAAACAGGGACATTGAGCCAACTTGAACTAGTGGCAGCTGAGCCCAATCCAACCTATATCGCTTTTTCTGAAAAGGGCAACCTCTACAGTGTCGGAGCTGAAGAGGGTAAAGGAGGAATCGCAAGCTTTACAGCTGATTTTCAGCCACTCAATCACGTTGTTGAAGAGGGTGCTCCACTCTGCTATGTCTCTGTCGATGACAAGCGTCAACTGGTCTATGGAGCCAACTATCACAAAGGCCAAGTTCTCGTATATCAGCTAGAGGCAGATGGACGTTTGTCCTTTGTCGATCAAGACACCCACCAGGGAAGTGGTCCTCATGCCAATCAAGCAAGTCCACATACCCACTATGCAGACCTTACACCAGATCAGTACTTGATCACGTGTGACCTAGGAACAGATAGTTTGCATGTCTATGATATCAGTGAGGAAGGAAACCTAACCCTGATCAATCAGTATCAAACAGCTCCAGGGGCAGGACCTCGTCACCTGGTCTTTCATCCTCACTATAAGACTGCCTATCTCATCAATGAATTAAATGCTACGATCGATGTCCTCTTTTATGATGGTATGGGTGAATTCGAACACTTCCAAACTGTTTCCACACTTCCATCAGACTACGATGGTCAAAAATGGGCTTCTGCGATCAAGCTCTCAGCTGATGGAAAATTCCTCTATGCATCTAACCGTGCTCACAATTCCATCGCTGTCTTCAAAGTTGTGGCTGATGGTAGCCTAGAACTCATTGAAATTGTTCCAACTCAAGGGCTCAATCCACGTGATTTCACGCTTAGTCCTGATCAAAACTATTTGATCGCAGCCCATCAAGATTCACCTAATGCCACCGTCTTCAAACGAGATTCTGCTAGCGGAAAATTGGCCCTTCTATCCGACGACTTCTATGTTCCAGAGGCCGTTTGTACGGTTTTTCATTAAGTCGTTTTAGTTGTCAAACCTCTAAAAAAATGATTAAATAGATGAGAAAAAGGCGCGAGCCTGACTTCACAACTTATATTTTAGGAGACCCTAACATGAATCCATTGGACTTATTTAACCAAGTGAAAGAAATGATCGAAAAGAAAGATTTCGACGCTGCCAAGAAATTTGTTGATGACAACAAAGACAACCTCGGTGACTACCTTGAACAAGCTAAAGGGCTTGTATCTGGAAATGAAATGGTCAGCGGTGCCTTGGACAAAATCAAAGGCTTGTTCTAATAAGACGATTCCTCAACTAGATAGTTGAGGAATTTTTGTTTACCCCAAGCAAAAAAAGATCCTTGAGAAGACTCAAGGATCTTTCTAGTCTAGTAAACTAGATTATTTCTTAAGGTTGTAGAATGATTTCAATCCACGGTATTCAGCTACTTCACCAAGTTGATCTTCGATACGAAGCAATTGGTTGTATTTAGCGATACGGTCTGTACGTGAAAGTGAACCAGTCTTGATTTGTCCTGCGTTTGTTGCAACTGCGATGTCAGCGATTGTTGAATCTTCAGTTTCACCTGAACGGTGTGATACAACGGCAGTGTAACCAGCTTCTTTCGCCATTTCGATAGCATCGAATGTTTCAGTAAGAGTACCAATTTGGTTAACTTTGATAAGGATAGAGTTAGCACATTTTTCTTCGATACCACGTGAAAGGTAGTCAGTGTTTGTTACGAAGAAGTCGTCACCAACCAATTGAACTTTACCACCAAGACGTTCAGTAAGAGCTTTCCAACCGTCCCAGTCGTTTTCGTCCATACCATCTTCGATAGTGATGATTGGGTATTTGTTTACCAATTCTTCAAGGTAGTCGATTTGTTCAGCAGCAGTGCGGACAGCAGCTCCTTCACCTTCGAATTTAGTGTAATCGTAAACTTTACGTTCTTTATCGTAGAATTCTGATGATGCACAGTCAAATCCGATAAATACGTCTTTACCTGGAACATAACCAGCAGCTTCGATAGCAGCGATGATAGTTTCTACACCATCTTCAGTTCCGTCGAAACGAGGAGCAAATCCACCTTCGTCACCAACGGCTGTTTCAAGACCACGACCTTTAAGGATTTTCTTAAGTGCGTGGAAGATTTCAGCACCCCAACGAAGAGCTTCTTTGAATGTAGGTGCACCAGCAGGTACGATCATGAATTCTTGGAAAGCGATTGGAGCGTCTGAGTGAGAACCACCGTTGATGATGTTCATCATTGGAGTTGGAAGAACTTTAGTGTTGAATCCACCAAGGTAGCTGTAAAGTGGGATTTCAAGGTAGTCAGCAGCAGCACGAGCTACAGCGATAGACACACCAAGGATTGCGTTTGCTCCCAATTTACCTTTGTTAGGAGTACCGTCAAGAGCGATCATAGCACGGTCGATAGCTTGTTGATCACGTACATCATAGCCGATGATTGCTTCAGCAATAATGTTGTTTACGTTGTCAACAGCTTTTTGAGTACCAAGACCACCGTAACGAGATTTGTCACCGTCGCGAAGTTCTACAGCTTCGTGTTCACCAGTAGAAGCTCCTGATGGAACCATACCACGTCCATGAGCACCTGATTCAGTATATACTTCTACTTCAAGTGTTGGGTTACCGCGTGAGTCTAGGACTTCGCGAGCGTAAACATCAGTAATAATTGACATTTCTTACTCTCCTTATTGAGTTATATTTTTTACTCCTCTATCATATCGTAATTAGGCTATTTTTTCAAGAAAAAACAAGGAAATCTACGAAAATTGAGAAGTTTTTAACAAGAAAACGGTTCCACTATCTTATTTTCTGCCATTTCCCCTCCTTATTTAATTTTTTAGCATTCTTCTACTCTTCTGCTGTGCTTTATGCTATACTAAGCTTATGACAGATATTAATAAAACGATTTTAGAAAAAGCTGCTGGTCCTACTCGATTCAATCCGGATGAGCAGCGTCGATTTTTGGAGACGTATGAGGAACGGGTGATTGCTTCATGCACCTTGGAGGAGGCAAGGGACAAGATGTACCTGGAGCAGTATTCGACAATCCTCACTGATATTTCAGAGCGCTTTCAACCTATTTTGGTCAAGATCTCCCCAGCTTTAGATGAAAGCAGCCAGCTACAATATTTGAAAAAAACCAAGGACATTGGCTTGGTAGCGAGCATCGTTTCGGATGACTGTCGCCATTCCCCCTTTGGTCTCATCATCCATACTGACCACCCATCTGGAATTTCTCCAACAGATATGAGTCTCCAGTATCCAAATTTGTTTGAAAAGAAAGAAGAAAGCACAGCGCCTGAAAAAAAATCATTTTGGAAACGCCTCTTTAGCTAAAGAAAAAACCAATGGAAGGGAACATCTCCTTTCCATTGGTTTTTTAGTTTGCTTTCATTTTCAAAAGGTTCCCTATATTTCGAGCGCAGGAAATCAGATTTTGTTCAGCATGAGCGAGTGCATCTGGCACCTTACAAGGACCAGGTACGATAGAGAAAGCAGCATCAATGTGATGACTAGGAAAAGCAGGTAAATCCTCCGCTAAGCTACCACAAATAGCTATCACTGGGATCTTCTCTGGCGTTCGTTTGGCCACCCCGACAGGTGCCTTCCCAGCAAGAGATTGGAGATCCATCCTACCTTCCCCAACGACAACCAGATCAGCTTTTTGTACTTTGTGATCAAAGTCAATCAAATCGAGGCTTTTTTCAATTCCTGAGGAAATCTGACCTCCCGCAAAAGCGACCAAGCCAGCAGCCATGCCACCTCCAGCTCCGGCGCCAGCCATGGACAATATTCGTGCATCAGCTAGCTGGTAAAAATCCTGCATAGCCTGATCAACAGCTGGAAATAGAAGGGGATTCAATCCCTTTTGCCCACCAAAGATATAGGTCGCTCCTTGACTGCCACAGAGAGGATTGGTTACATCCGTTAAGACTTGGAGCTCGATGTCTTGTAAAGCGTTTGGAACCGCACTGGTATCTATTCTAGCCACACGACCGAGCGAAGCCCCAACAGGACGAAGCAGATGGCCTTGATCATCATAGAAGGTTACCCCTAATCCAGCTGCCATCCCAATCCCACCATCATTCGTTGCAGAACCGCCAATTCCCACACAGATCGTTTTAACCCCTTGGTCAACCAATTGCAAAATAAGTTCACCAATTCCTCGTGTTTCCAGTTCAAGAGGATTTCGTTTTTCAGCTGGAATGGAGCCTAAACCGACAAGTGAGGCCATTTCAAAAAAAGCCATCTCATCTTTTTGGTAGTAAGACATTGAAACAGGCTGTCCAAATGGTCCGGTTACTTGAGTTTGGTACTCCGTTACATCCAGAACTCCAGCTAGAGTTTGCATGGTGCCTTCGCCACCATCCCCAATAGGAAGGAGGTCAAAAGTTGCATCTGGTAGAGCCTCTTGAAATCCTTTTTTTAAGGCTTCTGCTACTTGTTTGGCGGATAAGGATTCTTTAAATGAATCCGGTGCTAGTAGGATATGCATGCTGTTTCCTTTCTATGCTGGTCTAAAATTTCAAGAACAAGACTTAGATCCCTCGTCTCGATACGATATGGAGCACGATTGGCTACGATCGGCTTGGCCATAAAGGCAATCCCGACACCAGCTGTTTCAATCATCGGAAGATCATTGGCACCATCTCCCATAGCAATCGTCTGACTTCGTGGGACATGATTTTCTCTTGCCCAGGTCAAAAGTGCCTCTTTTTTCCTTTCAGGCGTGATTATCCCACCGAGTACTTCCCCTGTCAGCCGTCCATCAGAAGTCTGCAAACGGTTGGCAAGGACCAGATCAATTCCTAAAGACCTCGCGATGGGGTCAATGACTTCATGAAATCCCCCGGAAACAAGGCCAACCTTGTAACCTCTTTGATGAAGTTCCGTGATTAAGCTTTCAGCTCCCGGTGTGACTTCCATCTGCTCCAAAATTTTCGGAAAGATAGAGGTCTCTAATCCCTTCAATAAAGCAACACGCGCCTTTAAAGATGCTGCAAAATCCAGCTCTCCATTCATTGCTTGTGCTGTTATCTCTGCCACTTTTTCTCCCGCGCCAGCTAGTTGAGCTAGTAGATCAATCCCTTCCTGTCGGATCAAGGTTCCATCTACATCCATAACAAGGAGACCTGTTACTTTTTTCATCGCTTTCCTTTCTTATTTCTCCCTTACTATACAAAAATAGGGTTTAAATTTCAAGTTTCAATGATGATTTGAAGATAAAAAAACAACCTCCTAAAAGGTCGTTTTTCTGGTATTAGAAGCGAATTTGCTCCCGCGTTTTTTCATATGATGTAACAAAGCGATCAGTTACGCCAGCTTCTACCATTTCCAAAGCATCTGAGATGACTTTGAAGGAAGCCGCATAGTCATATTCTCTTTCGAAAATATAAAGGGACTCATCAAAGGCTGCCTGTACATGATCATCAAATGAACGGTAACGGTTCGAGTATTGCAACAATTGTTCTGTCAATGTCGCATTTTGAACAATTCGATACGCCGCTTCTTCCAATTCATTCATATCATTGGTCAAGATTTCCAACAAACGATTGGTTGATTCGATGTTGATTTTATCCCCTTCCAACTCATCCATCAAAGCTTCTGTATTGTTACTTGCAGTGAAGAAAATTTCTAAGAATTCTTGAGGAATTCCTGGCAAGTTCCGTTTGTCCATATAGCGTTTAATGGCATGCAAACGATTGGCATAGATGTTGACTTTTTGGCGAGCATTGGCATCGTCTTTTTCAATTTTTGAAAGGGAATCACTTAAGCCAATTTGCTCATCTTCGATTTCTTTCAAGCGAGCTTCAATAGCTTCTAACTCTTCTTCTACGATAGAATAGGCCTTTTGTGTTTCAGATGAATCTTTCAAGGCATCTTCTACCACATTTTCTTGTGAAGATAGCTCAGCTTCCAACTCTTTTAACTGTTGGCTGAAGCTTTCATTCAAGACGAATGTTTTACCGAGACGTTCCACTTCTGCCGCAAGCTTGCTATTGTTATCTTTAGCATGTTTCAAATAGCCAGGTAGTTGTTTCACTAACTTCTTCACAACTTTTTGTGATTCAATTTCACGAGTAAAGATGTGATACAAGGCATCGATTTCTTCTTGAATTTGTTCATTTTCGTAAATGGCATTGTCCAATTCAAGGGCAGATACATTTGCCATATTGTTCTTCAAGGAAGCATGCAACTGTTGGAAACGAGATTCAATATCTGTTTCAGTGAAGTGGTATCCAGATTCCAAAAGCTTGCGGTAGCCACTTTCCAAATCCTCTAATTGATCTGGAAGTTTTGCTTGAAGAGCAGTGACAATTTCTGGCACACGCTCAACAATTTGTTTTAAGGCTACAATATGATTTTCAGCTGTATCAAGGATTTCAGCCGCTTCAACAGGGTCACCTGAAGAATTCAAGGTTACAAATTGTGAAAACTCAGATTGAATATTTCCAATTTGTTTTTCAATTTCAGGAAGCGCACTGCCATAACGATCTGGGTCTGAAGTGACTTCTTTTTGAAGTTCTTCAAACATATCCAAGGCATGAACCACACGTCCGCTATTCTTTTGTTCCTGCTCTTCCAGATCAGAAAGGGCTTTGCGAATCGCCTTGATATCTTCGTCGATCAATTGGATCTGACTTTCGATATTGTCAATGGCTTGTTTAGCCTTCATGAAACGGAAAGAATTATTATAGCCTTCCGCTTCAAACAGATTGTTTTCAATATCAGCAAATGAATTTAAGGATAAATCTACCCATTTTTGATTCCATTCACGAAATGCAATTTGACTTTGACC
>CAKPZX010000035.1 GCA_934215455.1 uncultured Streptococcus sp. | reverse complement strand
TTGAGGTAACAGTCTAGCACTTTGTTCTTGAGTCATAAAAACCTCTTTCGTATAAAAACATCTTCTATGCTGAATAAATTATGGATTGTTTCAAGTGATTTGGAGCTTTCATTTCATTTAGCTACTACTCCTTAACAGCTCTTACTTGATTTTTCTCACCGGCCCATCTATGGTCTTTTGCATCCAGACAATATCATGCCATTTGTTAAACTTATAGCCAATCTTTGTGAAATGAGCGACTTGGACATAGCCCCGCTTTTCATGCATGGAAATGCTCGCTTCATTCGGAACTGCGATACAGGCCAGAAAGCGTAAGTAGCCTCGTGCTTGTAACTCCTCTTCTAAGGCAGTATATAGGGCCGATCCAATCCCTTGTCCACGCGCCTCTTTGGCTACATAAATAGACAATTCAGTGGTCCAATCATAGGCAGCGCGTGCATAATAGGTCGAGGCATAGGCATACCCCACAACTTTCCCATCCACTTCTGCGACCAAATAAGGAAATTGAGTCAGCGTTTTTGTGATGCGTCTTTCAAATTCCTGGACAGTCGGTACATCAACCTCAAAGGTAATGGCTGTCTCTGTTACATAAGGTTGGTAAATCGCTCGGATAGCTGCTGCATCGCTAAGTTGAACGGGTCGAATCATCATGGAGGCCTCCTAATTAGATTATACCTAGTATACCGATATGCCTTCTCACTGTCAATGAAGGACTAGCAGCAAGCAAAAAATCCTGGAATTGTATCCAGGATTTCCATCCTTCTTAAACCGTTTGACTTAACCCCATCATCCGGTAAAGGAATAAAGCACTCGGAGCTTTCAAAAAGCTCTTTTGTTTGGAATTTGTTGGTTTTAGAACATAGTTAGGTTTGACTGTTTTAGTGACTGTCTTTGCTTGTTTAAGATTCAGATCGGTTTGTTTTTTAGACGGTTGAACTTTCGATGGTTGAAGGGAAGCTTTCACTGCGCTTACTTGAAGGGATTTTTCTTTCACTTTCAAGGCTTGTCCAACTGGTTTTGAAGCGGAGACAGACACTCCTCCTGAAGTCGCTTGAGTGAGTTGCGCTATTGTCTGATTGTTTCTAACTTCTACATGGTTTAGGATACCTCCATTTGGATTGAGGTGATCGGTCACACCTGTATCAAATGGCGATACAAATACATTGTCCTCAATGGTGACATTTTTAATATCTCCATAGCGCGTTTCAACATCAATCGATCCACGATGCTTGTTGTAGATATCGCTCTTCGTTCCTGTACGCTCCAAGAGATTGTGGTGAACCCGAATTCCTTCTTCATTCAGATCAAAGTTATGGCCTTTAAAGACAGTCGTCAAGCGAATTCCGGCATCACCGATATTGTCTTTAATCCGATTGTAGGCAATCTCATGACCTTTTCCACCAAAGATTCCCACACCCCCAGCACGCCAACCGAGTTCAATTGTATTGTGCAAGAATTTATTGTTTTCTGCTACTGCTGATTCTGTTCCATCCGCAATACTTGACCAGCTGGCTAGACCGTCATCTCCATTTCCACGAATACTCGAATTGCGGACAATCGAATTCTTAGTCCCTTGGGCAAAGTTGACTCCGTCAGCCAGGTTATTGCGCAAACGGACATTTTCTACTACTAGACCATCTGTGTACTTTATATCATTTTTGCCAGCATAATCGCCAATCCACATGCCGACTTCAAAATGTTCGGCCCAAATATCGTGAATATGAGAATTCTTACCTGGCGTTCCAGAAATGGCCTTGTACTGAGCATTTTCACCATAGCGTGAACGAAGGTTGGAAGAAAGATAGACATCGCTAAATTCAACATGGTTGTCTTGGTGAAGGAAGTCAAAACCACCGCCACCAGCTTGGTCGCTAGTGAAATGCAGTTGGGTATGCCAGATACCGGCCCCTGAAATCTTCATATCAGAAGCATCGATACCGACTTTTCGATTGAGATTAAATCGCCCGGCTGGGATATAGACATTCTTTCCGGTTTGTTTAGCTTCATAAATCGCATCATAGAGGGCCCGGCTGTCATCAGTATCATCGTTTGGCGTGGCTCCTTTAGATACAATATTGATAGCATTATCCCCTTGAGCAATCGGGTCTGGAGCTTGCTCAAATTCCACAAAGTCAAGACCATAATGGACGTCGTCTGCTTTGTTTTTTACGAGTGAAACCACATCTCCTTTTTGAAGTTGAATGTCTGGAAGAAGGCTATGTACTTCATCAAATTGGAACCGAGCGCGTGTATCCGCCTGGGCACTATCATAAACACCTTTGTCATTCAAGTACTGCCAGTTAGATGAGGACGAAAGATCCAATTGTTTTACACTGTGACCATTCACCTGTACATCGAGTTGTCCACTTGCACCATCTGGTACTGTGTAGCGTACAGTTAAGGCATTGGCTGGTTCATTGACCGTAAAGGAGACACCATCTCCCTTTTCTTTTAAAGCAACATAAGTCTGATCAGAAGCTTCAATAGCTGTTGAGTGACTGTCTTGAGACTGTTCTACCTCTGCCTTTCCAAGGAGGTTCCCTTTGTCTGCTTCATAACGGGTGTAAGGCATAGATGCTCCATATTGGCTGGTATCTACTTGAGAGCTTGCGGGATCAGAGGTTGTCGCTTCTTGCCCTTGTGTTTGGACTTGTGCCTGCTCTCCAGCTTGATCAGCAGCCACAGATTTTCCAGTCAAAAAACAAGCCCCCATAATCGCAATCACGACAGAAAAGACTCCAAGCTTAGACTTGCGAATACCAAAAATGATATCTTTGTTTAAATGATTCATCACACATTTCTCCTTTTATTTTTTACAACGATTCTATCCTAATAAAAATTATCATGACAAACAAGGTGAATTGTGTGAATATTCTGTATCAATTTGTTTCAGAAATGTTAACCTTTTTATGTAGTAATAAAAATGAGTAAGAAAAAAGAGGCTGAGAATGCTTTCTCAAACCTCTTTTGATGACACAAGCTTATTCCGCTTTTTTATTTGAAAATTGGCTATTGTAGAGCTCATAGTAGAATCCTTTATCTGCTAACAAGGATTGGTGATTTCCTTGCTCGATGATTTGGCCATCTTTGAGGACAAGGATTTTATCTGCTTCTTGAATGGTAGACAAGCGGTGAGCAATAACAAAGCTAGTCCGCCCTTTCATCAAATTCTTCATCGCTTTTTGAATCAAGAGCTCTAAACGGGTATCGACAGAAGACGTCGCTTCATCCAAAATCAAAATCTTAGGATCCGCTAGGAGCGCACGCGCAATAGTTAGAAGTTGCTTTTGCCCAAGAGAAATATTGCTAGACTCCTGGTTCATTTCCATATTGTAACCACCAGGAAGTGTCCGGATAAAGTGATCGACATTGGCTGCCTTTGCAGCTTCCACAATTTCTTCATCCGTTGCTTCGAGATTACCAAAGCGAAGGTTTTCTTTGATGGTCCCTTCATATAACCAAGCATCCTGAAGCACCATTCCGAATTGCTTGCGGTAATCTTGGCGAGATAGATGACAAATATCATGACCATCGACTGTAATCGATCCCGCAGTCACATCGTAAAAGCGCATCAGCAGATTAATCAGAGTTGTTTTCCCTGCTCCGGTCGGTCCGACAATGGCCACCATTTCACCTGGTTTGACTTCTAGGTTAAAATCACGAATCAAGGGTTTGTCCGCTACATATTGGAAATCCACGTTTTTAAAGCTGACTTGCCCTGTCAAATCTCCAGAGAGGGTTTCTGTCACATTTGCTACTTCATCTGGCTCATCCATGACTTGGAAAATCCGGTCTAGAGACGATTTGGCACTTTGTAGCTGTCCTGCCAATTGGGTCAAGTTTTGAATCGGTTGGTTGATCTGCCAAACATATTGAACGAAGGCCTGCATATTCCCGACAGTCAAACGACCTGCTATCACTTGCAAGCCACCAAACAAAGCAATAATGAGATAAGTCAAATCCGAAATCCCATTTAAAATCGGCATCATTAAGCCAGAAATGAAATTAGCCTTGAAACCTACTTTTTGAAGGTGATGAGTAATATCATGAAACTCTTCCTGGGAAGATTTTTCTCGGACGTACAGTTTGAGGACATTAAAACCTGTTAAATTTTCTTGTACAAAGCCGTTCATTGCCCCCAAAACATCTGCCTGCTCTTTAAAGTAAGGCTGAGATTTTTTCATGATAAATCGAGCACTGAAATAAGTGATCGGAATGGACAAGATGACCACTAGCCCCAGCTGGATGTTTAAGTATAAGACCATGCTGATGACAAAGAGCAAGGTAAAGATCGCATTAACGATTTGTAAGAAGGACTGTTGCAAGGCATTCGAGACGGTTTCGACATCGCTAGTAAAACGTCCTAGTAAATCTCCGAACTGATGCCGGTCAAAATAAGAAACGGGAATGTGATTGATTTTATGAGACAAATCATTTCGCATGTCCTGAACGGTCTTTTGAACAGCATTGGTCATGAAATAGTTGGAATAATAAGATCCTAACTCATAGAGGACCCCACGGAATAGATAGAGCGTCATAATGATCGCAATATAGGAGGTATTAAGACCAGCTCCCGCAAGGCCTTTTGCCATATCCATGAGATTTTTTGTCAACTCCGTAATGGCAAGTCCCAAAACAAAGGGTTCGACAACACTCATGACGACACTCAGGATTTTTAAGAAAATGGACAAGCAAACTTCCAAGCGATAGGCTCTCAAATAAGTCCATAGTCTAGAAAAACTGTTTTGTTCTTGTTTCATCTGCTTCTCCTTTCTATTCCTCTGTTAATGATGGACTATCGAGCTGCGAATTAGCAATTTCACGATAGATCTCATTGCTTTCCATCAATTCATCGTGGGTTCCTCGACCAACGATCTCTCCTTGGTCCAAGACAATAATCTGATCCGCATCCATAATGGTTCCCACACGTTGCGCTACGATCAAAACGGTCGCATCTCCTGTGACTTCTTTGAGACGCTTCCGCAAAGTGGCATCCGTCTTGTAGTCTAAGGCAGAGAAGGAATCATCAAAAATAAAGACATCAGGATCTTTGACAACAGCACGAGCGATGGACAAGCGTTGTTTTTGACCACCCGAAAGGTTGCTACCACCTTCTGCCAAATGCGTATCAAAGCGTTCCTCACGACTGTCGATAAATTCCTTGGCTTGGGAAATTTCAGCCGCTTGTTCTAGTTCTTGTACAGAGGCATCTTCTTTCCCATAACGAAGGTTTTCAGCAATGGTTCCTGTGAAGAGCAAGGCCTTTTGCGGAATAAAACCAATCTTTTGGCGAAGGGCTTTCAGATTGTAGTCGCGAACATCCACACCATCTACCAAAATCTTTCCAAGTGTTACATCATAGAAGCGAGGAATCAACTGCACAAGTGAAGATTTCCCAGAACCGGTCGAACCGATAAAGGCGATTGTTTCGCCAGGTTTGGCTTGAAAGGAAATGTTGTGGAGAACCGGACTCTCCGTCTCACCTGGATAAGCAAAGGTGACATTGTCAAATTCCAAATAGCCACGAGAGGCTGTTTCTGTTACACCATTCTCATTTGGATCGATCGAAATGGGCATGTCCATGATTTCCTTGAGACGACGGCTAGAAACCGCAGTCCGAGGATACATGGTAAAGAGATTGGCTAAAAAGAGGAAAGATAAGAGCGCGTGGAAGCTATACTCAATAAAGGCAACCAGATCCCCAATTTTCAAACTACCGTCATGAAGAGGATCCAAAGCAAACCAGACAATCGCCACAATCATAGCAATGATGATCTGCACAAATAGGGGTTCTGTAAAACCAGTTAGTTTGAACAATTTATTCGAGTTTTCCGCATAGACTTCATTTTCAGCCGCAAATTTCTCTTCCTGGAATTCTTCACGGGCAAAGGCACGAATCACACGAAGTCCTGTCAAATTTTCACGTGCAAACTGGTTAAGATGGTCGAGTGTCTTTTGTTGCTTCTCAGAAAGAGGACGTGTCTTAACTGCTACATACCAGACGACGACAGCAAGAAATGGTACAGATACTGCTACAATCCACGCTAAAGAAGGACTGGTTGTCAGAATCAAGAGAACGCTGGAAACCATCATCAAGGGTGTGATGACCCCCATCTTCAACATAGAATCCGCAAACTGCATCAAAACAAAGGCATCAGAAGTCAAGCGAGTGACCAATGACGATACCCCAATTTGCTCATACTCGTGATGCGAGTACTCCTGTAACTTAGCATAGAGGTCATTGCGCATATCACGGACCATAGTGGTCGTTAGTTGACCAACCGCGTAAGACAAGATAATCCGCCCCACAATCCCAAGCAAAATGATCGCAAACATGACCCAGCCCCAGAAATACAGCCGATCCACATCACGCGGGTTAATCCCCTCATCAATCATTCGAGCTAGAATCGTTGGCAAGCCCAAATTGACAATAACAAACAGGACTGCTGAAAATAGGTTCAGGGCTAGCCACTTGGGATACTTTTTCAAGTAGGACCAAATATAAAGCATAGATGATTCTCCTTTTCCATAAATAATAACCTTGATCACACAGAAAAGAGGGAGCGAGACGAAATCATTTTCAAAGAAAATCATTCCTGCCCCAGTCCCATCTGTAGTCTCATTTATTATATCAAACCA
Source organism: uncultured Streptococcus sp. (assembly GCA_934215455.1). Lineage (GTDB taxonomy): Bacteria > Bacillota > Bacilli > Lactobacillales > Streptococcaceae > Streptococcus. The sequence continues at coordinate 11,274 of CAKPZX010000035.1, read as the reverse complement.
GTCATAAAAGTAAAGCAAAAGAGCAGGTTTTCCCACTCTTCATATGCATTATTTCGTGCGTTTGAGTTTAGCATTTTTAAGAATAAGAAGATTCGCTTGGTCACTAGAACTTAATTTAGATAAATCAAATGTCAATTCATCACCTTTGATGTTGTATTTCAACTCCATATCACCATAAGAACGTTTTAATGATTTTTCCTTTTGATCAACTTTTAAATCCAATTTTATTGGTACTTCATTACCAGCTATCTTCTGAATAATTTTTAATTCCCCTTTTGAATCTTTAATAGTCAATTCAATGGTAACTTTCGCATCTTTCGACACTTCAGATTCTGAATCTTGCCCCATTAACTGATTAATATTCGTCTCCATTTTGTAGGTCCCATTATCACTTTTAGCACCACAAGCTACTAACAGAACAACTGCAAAAATAGCAACAATACCTAACATAAGGCGTTTAACATTTTTCATAATCAATCTCCTAATGTATTTTATAATCAGATTTTACCATTATTTTAATACTAATTCAAGATATTTTAAAAAAAGAAAAGAGCAGGTTTCCCCACTCTTCAGTCGCTTTATTTTGTGCGTTTGAGTTTAGCATTTTTAAGAATCATAAGATCCCCTTGGTTGCTATTACTTAACTTAGAAAGATCAAATGTCAAATAGTCACCATCAACCTTATATGTAATCTTTTCTCCTCTACCATCATTTGACGAGATTGTTTTCTCTTTTTGATTGATTTTGACATCATAAGATCGCTCATTCTTTTGACCAGCGACTTCACCCGCGATGCTGAGGGTTCCTTTAGAATCTTTGATCTTAATAGAAACTTCAAAATTAATAACGTTTCCAATAGACTCTAATTGACTACCTGATAAGCCTTGCTCCTCAAGAATTTTCTTGAGTTCAGTTTTTGATGGTTTGTAGACATAAGTCCCATTATCACTTTTGGCACCACATGCCACCAAGAGGACTGCTGCAAAAACTGCAACGAAAGCTAAAAGAATACGTTTAATATTTTTCATAATCAATCTCCTAATGTATTTTATAATCAGATTTTACCACTATTTTAATACCGATTCAAGATGTTTTAAAGAAGAAAAAGAGCAGATACTCTCTGCCCTTCTCTTATATTATTTTGTACGTTTGAATTTAGCGTTTTTGAACATTTCCAAAGCGGCTTCATGACCTGAACTCTTCTGACCAGATAAATCAAAAGTGAACACATCGCCTGAAACTTTGTATTTAACCTTCTCACCTTCACCTGTTTTAGATTGAAGAGTTTTCTTTTGTTGGTCAACTTTCATATCAAATGATTGGTCAGTCTTTTGTCCCATCATTTCACCTTTAATTTTAAGGCTACCTGTTTTGTCTTTAATGGTCACTGAAACTTCCAATTTAACATTGTCGATCAATGCATCTACACTTGAACTTGGAGCACCTTGTTCTTCAAGGATTTCCTTCACTTCAGTTTTTGATGGTTTGTAGACATAAGTCCCGTTATCACTTTTGGCACCACATGCCACCAAGAGGACTGCTGCAAAAACAGCTACTACAGCCAAAAGAATACGTTTAAAGTTTTTCATAACTTCTCCTTTTTAGTTAGTTTAACCCTATTATAGCAACATTTCCAATCCACCGCAATGAAAGTTTATAAATGTCATATTCTTGTAATATTTCTTGTATCAACAAAGAAATAGAATAAGGCGGAATTTAAATCCCGCCATGATTGCTTATTTAACTTTTTTGAACTTAGCAATTTTCATGTAGTTATTAAACATGTCTGTGTCACCCATCAAAGAATTCTTCACATTCTTAATCGTTAACACATTTCCTGAAACTTGATAAGTAATTTCCGCTTTCCCATACTCATTTTCTGAGACAAGAGTTTTAGCTTTTTGGTCTACTTCCAAATCAATCACTTGATTTACATTTTGACCACCTGCATTGGTGTCTACTTTCATCTCACCTTTCTTATCATTGATTGTAATCGAAATAGTGAATGAGTAATTATCACCTATCAAAGATTGAAATTCACTTGGCATAATATCTTTGATCTCATCCTTAGTAGGCTCAAACACGTAAGTCCCATTATCGCTTTTAGCGCCACAAGCTACCAAAAGGACGGCTGCAAAGACAGCTACAACAGCTAACAAAAGACGTTTAAAATTTTTCATCATCTTCTCCTTTATGATATGAATTATAGCCATTATAGCAACAAATTAGCAACATCTCAAGGGAATATAGCAAATGTAAAATCATTGTAACATCATTAAAACTGCACTATTTAGTAGGTTTAGAGAAAATAAAGAGAGCTACACATGTTAGCTTTATAAAAGCCCTCTATTCACATTCTATCATCATTATTTTCAACGACAAAAAAACCGAGGCCTAAACCTCGGTTTTCATTTTGATTGGAAACTCGATTATTTAAGAGTAACTGAAGCTCCAGCTTCTTCCAATTTACCTTTGATTTCTTCAGCTTCAGCTGCAGCAACACCTTCTTTGATGACACCAGGTGCACCATCAACAAGTTCTTTAGCTTCTTTAAGACCAAGACCAGTGATTTCGCGTACAACTTTGATAACGCCGACTTTCTTGTCGCCTGCAGATGTCAATTCGATATCGAATGAATCTTTAGCAGCACCTGCGTCAGCAGCACCAGCTGCAGCAACAGCTACAGGAGCAGCTGCAGTTACACCAAATTCTTCTTCGATAGCTTTTACAAGGTCGTTCAATTCAAGGATTGAAGCTTCTTTAATTTCAGCAATAATGTTTTCAATGTTCAATGCCATTGTTATTTCCTCCAAATAAGTTTTAATTTTATGTTTTTATTTTTTTGTAGCTAGGCTACGCTGCGTAGCTTAAGATTAAGCTGCGTCTTCTTTGTTGTCTGCAACCGCTTTGACTGCAAGAGCAACGTTGCGCACTGGCGCTTGAAGTACAGAAAGGAGCATAGAAAGAAGTCCTTCGCGGTTTGGAAGAGTTGCAAGTGCAAGAATCTCTTCTTTAGATGCGACAGCGCCTTCGATTGCACCACCTTTGATTTCAAGTGCTTCAGCGTCTTTTGCAAAATCGTTCAAGATTTTCGCAGGTGCGATAACATCTTCGTTAGAAAATGCTACTGCAGAAGGTCCAACGAATACAGATGCAAGATCTTCAAGACCAGCTTTTTCAGCTGCACGACGCAAGATTGAGTTTTTGATCACTTTAAACTCAACTTCGCTTCCGCGAAGGTTGCGACGGAGAACTGTATCTTGCTCAACTGTCAAACCGCGAGAATCTACAACGACGATTGATGCAGCAGCTTTCATTTTTTCAGCTACCACGTCAACAAGTTCCGCTTTTTTAGCAATAATTGCTTCACTCATTAGTGTGTTCACCTCCGTAATTATTTTGCTTGGGGAATTTTTCCAAAAGAAAAACGCGCCCAAACCTAGACACGAAAGTACAATACGCTTCTTTTAATTGATACGTTTTGTCCTCGGTAGGATTTTTATGAGTCGAGCTCCCCTACTGTCTTAGGCAGTTTTTTCAAACCGTAGATTAGTTTATCACATATAAAAAAAGAATGCAAGTACTTTTGCAAACTTTTTTTATATTTTTTAATCGTTATAAAGACTCTTGATATTATTCAACCAAGCATAGGCTAGTCCCATTAGAACTCCTCCTCCTACCCAGTTGGCAAAGAAGGTCACGCTATAATGACGTAAAATATTTAAAAACTCAAAATGCGGCAATTGGCTAGATACTGAATTAAAGCTTAATAATGAGAAGGAAGCAAAGTTGGCCGCCAAGTGTTCATTGGTCATAAAGACAAACATATAGATAGCAGATAGGGCTAAGAGCACCTTCGCTGTTTCATCTTTGAAATATAAATAAGAAAGAATAGCAATATTTACAAAGATATTGGCAATAACTCCCTCAAAGAAAACCACTTGATTGCTTCGTTGGAGTTTATTTTCTGCTACCGTGGCTAGGAAACCTTTTGGATCGATATGTGCAAAGGCAGTTGTTTGATTGAAAAGAAAAGCGACGATTAAAGCACCAATTAAATTAAAGAAGGTACAATAAAGAAGAATCTCCAACGCTTTCTTCCAGTTAATTTTCTTTAGATAGGTACCCGCCGTCAAATACATCATATTGGAGGTGGTTAATTCCGCATTTAAGAATAAGAGGTAAACCAAGCCCCAGGCAAAGATGAATGGAAATAGAAAACGACCAGATCCTGGTACAAAGGAATTTAATAAGTCGGCTGCAACTGCTCCGACCGCCGTACTTAAAGTGAGAAATCCACCAGCAAAAATAGAACGGACTGCATAACGCGTTTTAGATTTCTGATAGAGATCCTCTTTCTTATTACACGCCGCTCCGACTTTTTGAATAAAATTAGATTCAGACATAATATTCTCCTTATATAATGTTTGTGAACAAAATCATTATATCATAGAGAGAAAAGTTTGAAAAGGTTTTCAGGAAGAATTCTTAACTTTTCATCACATACGTTTTATATCGAATATCACTGTGTGCTAAAAATCAAATAAAAAAACAGGCATCTGCCTGTTTTAGTTTTAATAATTCAAACGGTTCGCCCAAGCGATATCCAAATTCAGGATTTCTTGCGAAGTGAACTGTTGGCGATATGGATTGTATACGGAACCTGTAATACCACCTTGAACATTTGGTGAATCGTATTGAGTCAAATTATAAGTTTCAATGATGTTATTAAGTTTTGCATAGTAGCTTGTGTCTGTCGCATAAACACCTGTCAAAGCTGCTGTTGCATCTTGGTAACTAGATGTGTTGCTCTTCCATGCACCTGCAAAATGTCCTTGTTTCAATACAGCTACGTAGTCTTGTAATGATTCGTAGTAAGATGGGTATGAACGGAAAGCATCATTAATTGTATACGCATTTCCTGCACCGTCATCTTCCCAAGTTTGCATCACTGCAGATTGACCAGCATAACTTCCTTTAATACCAAAAAGATTGTAATGTGGATAAGAAGACAAGCCAGACTGACCTGATCCACTTTCAAGGATAGCTTGTGCGATCATAACGGAAGCATAAAGGTCGTTCTCTTGACCGAGCTGACGAGCTGACTCACCAATTTGTGAGATGAAAGCTTCAGTAGGGTCTGAAAAAGCTTGGTAAGTTCCATCATTAGCACCAACTGATGAGACGTGCTCGCTCATAGCAGCAGCAAATGTCCCCACTGCTAATACAGAAACGAACAAACCAAATAATTTCGTTTTATTCCGTATTTTCTTTTTCATAATACAATTTATCTCCAATTAATTTTTTATCATCTTTTATCTTTATAGAGATTATACCATATAAATAGAAGAAAACAAAGGCACTTATATTACACTTGTATTACAATTGCGAGATAAATCCAAAACAAAAATGACATTTTCATGTCATTTCAATTTATTTCGTAAAACGCATTTTCTAAAATAGCATCCCATGACTTCTCTAATCCTTCCCGGGTTACAGAAGAAAAGACGATAAAGGTGTCAGTAGGATCAAAGTCTAGTTTTTTCTTGATGATCGATTCGTGTTTGTTCCATTTTCCACGTGGAATCTTATCTGCCTTAGTTGCTACCAAGATCACAGGGATCTCATAATACTTTAAGAATTCATACATCTGAACATCATCTGCTGAAGGTTCATGACGAAAATCGACTAGGCTAACGACTGCTTTTAAGTTCTCACGACTAGTAAGGTATTCTTCGATCATCCGCCCCCACTTCTCGCGCTCTTTTTTCGAGACACGTGCATAGCCATAACCAGGTACGTCTACCAAACGGAGTTTATCATCGATATTGAAGAAATTGAGCAATTGGGTTTTTCCTGGTTTTCCAGAAGTTCTGGCCAGGTTCTTTCGATTTAAGAGAGTATTAATAAAAGAAGACTTGCCGACATTGGATCGACCGGCAAGTGCAACTTCTGGAATCTCATCTTGAGGATAATGACTCTTATTTGCAGCGCTTAAGAGGATATCCGCATTATGTGTGTTAATTTCCATATTTTATCTTTCTAGGCTGTTTCGAGAATTGGTTTTTCAGTTCCATCTACAGCTTCTTTTGTAATTCGAACAAGTTTGACATCTTCTTGGCTTGGAATTTCAAACATGACATCCATCATGGTTTCTTCTATAATTGAGCGAAGTCCACGAGCTCCTGTTTTTCTTTCGATGGCTTTATTAGCAATCTCTTGAAGGGCTTCATCATCGAATTCCAATTCAACATTATCATAAGAAAGCAAGGTTTGGTATTGTTTTACCAAGGCATTGCGTGGCTCTTTTAGAATACGGACAAGGTCGTCAACTGTTAATTGCTCAAGAGCAGCAAAGACTGGAAGACGTCCGATCAATTCTGGGATAATCCCGAATTTTTGAATATCTTCTGCCACGATTTCTTGCATGTAAGAGCTTGATTCATCAATGGCTTTATTGTTTTTACCAAAACCGATGACTTTTTCACCGAGACGTTGCTTAACAATTTCTTCGATCCCGTCAAAAGCCCCACCTACAATGAAGAGGATGTTCTTGGTATCCACTTGAATCATCTCTTGTTGTGGGTGTTTGCGTCCACCTTGAGGTGGGACACTAGCGACAGTTCCTTCGATGATCTTCAAGAGAGCTTGTTGCACTCCTTCACCAGAAACGTCACGAGTGATAGAGACATTTTCACTTTTCTTAGCGATCTTATCAATTTCATCGACGTAGATGATGCCTCGTTCAGCACGTTCAATATTGAAATCAGCTGCCTGAAGAAGTTTCAAGAGAATGTTTTCAACGTCTTCTCCTACATAACCAGCTTCTGTCAAGGCAGTTGCATCTGCAATGGCAAATGGGACATTCAAGCTACGTGCTAAGGTTTGGGCCAAGAAAGTCTTACCTGAACCAGTAGGACCAATCATGAGGATGTTTGATTTTTGCAATTCAACATCTGTCTCGTCTTCGCGCGTATCGTGGAAGTTGATGCGTTTGTAGTGGTTGTATACTGCTACAGCAAGAGCACGTTTGGCACGATCTTGACCGATGACATAGTGGTTCAAGATATTGAGCAATTCGATTGGTTTTGGAACTTCGCTAAGATCTGCAAGGACTTCTTCTGCTAGCTCTTCACGGATAATTTCTTGTGCTAACTCTACACATTCATTACAGATAAACGCGTTGTTTCCTGCAATGATTTTTTGGACTTCATCTTGACTCTTTCCGCAAAATGAACAATAAACCATCATATCATTATTTTGATTCGTTGGCATGTATTTCCTCTTTCTGTCATTTTCTGTTTCTATTTAGTTTAAAATAAGGTCATGTAAAAGGCGTGAATGGAATTCACAAGATTGGTAAAAGCATTTAGTAAGAATAAGATAGCGAGGCCGAACCGTTTTTTACGAAAGGTTTGTAAGGCGCAAATCAAACAGATGACACATAGGACAGCTGTAAAAAAACCAAAGACACTTCGCTCCATTAGTCTAAATCCTTTCTCTTATAATAGTTGACCGTAAAATCATATGGGTTCTTCTCATCTTTCGGATGATGGACTTGACGGACTCTTTCATAGTGGCTCTCTTCAAATTTTGGTGCCAATGTATCTCCATCAATCGTTGCATGAATCATGGTCTGGATCAATTCTTCTAACTGGTCAGAAAAGAGCCTTAAAATCTGACTGCCACCGATAATGTAAAGATTCTTCTCTTGGTTCTGATACCACTCCAAGACTTCTTCCTTGCTGTGCATGACGAGTACAGCATCGTTTTCAGGATCATAAGCTTGATCTTGCGTTAAGATAATGCTGGTTCGACCTGGTAGAACCCGTTTTTTCATACCATCAAAGGTCACTCTTCCCATGAGAATGGCTTGTCCCATGGTTGTTTCTTTGAAATGCTGAAGCTCAGCAGGCAGATGCCAAGGCATCACTTGGTCTTTTCCAATAATGCCATTTTCAGTTTGAGCCCAGATACCAATTATCTTTTTCATTCTCTTATCCTTTACACTGATACTTCTATTTTATCAAATTTTCTTATAAAAGACTGATTTCAACTATCTAGTTTGGAGGATATTTTTTCAAATACAAACAGAAAAAACCGCGAGATTTTCGCGGTTTTTCTTAGCCACAAGTTAGCTTAGTCTTCTTTTTTGCGTTTTGCAAATCCGAATAATGACAGACCTGCTAAAGCGCTAAAGATTGCAAGACCAGCAGTTGAAGATTCTTTTGTTCCTGTGTTTGGAAGTTGTGCAGTAGGATTTTGTGGATCGATATACTTCACTTCTTCTTTCGTTTCTGGAACGACAGGAATCGTTGGTTCTTCTGGTTTTGGTTGTGGAGTAGGTTGCGGTTGTGGTTCTGGTGTTGGTTGCGGTTGTGGAGTAGGCTGTGGCTGTGGCTCTGGTGTCGGAGTTGGATCCGGCATTGGAGTTGGTGTCACAGTCTTCTTGTAGATATGTTGAATGTTTCCATCTTTATCTACAACAGTCTTCACGAAGTCATAACCTGGGATATCTTTCTTCGGTTGTTCCCCATCTTCTGTTGGGTTACCTGGGATTGGATCCCCATTTTCGTCTACATATGAAGTTGTAACTTTTTCATAGACGTGTTCAGTATCCCCATTAGGCAATTTCTTCGTTTCCACAAAGCGATAACCTGGAATTTCAGCTTTTGGCTCTTCTCCATCAACTGTAGGATATCCTGGGATTTCCTTACCTTCTTTATCAACAAACTTAGTGATTGGAAGGACAGTTGGTGTGTAAGTTGCAGAAGCTTTTGTTCCATTCACATCTTCACGAACCACTGTTACTGCTGGTGCAGTTCCAGTAAATTCAGGTTCTGGAGTGAAGGTTACAGTTCCGTCTGCTGCTACTGTGTAAGTACCAACACCTGGAATTGTCTTCGTAGTTGAACCATCATCGAAGGTTGCAGGAACTTTGTCATTCATTGGTACACGGCTATCACCTTCTGTGAAGGTTGGTTTGCCTGTTTGGGTTTGACCCTTCTTACCAATTGAAGTAACTGGTTCTGCTGTTGGTGTAACTGGTGTTACAGTTGGTGTGTAAGTAGCGGTAATTGGTGTACCGTTCTTATCAACACGTTTCACGGTTACGCCTGTACCTGTTCCTGTGAATGATTTTTCTGGTACAAAGGTTACAGTTCCGTCTGGAGAAACGGTGTAAGTTCCTTCACCTGGAATTGTCTTCGTAGTTGAACCATCTTCAAAGGTTGCTGGTACATCATCATCCATTGGTACACTTGGGTTACCAGGCGTGAAGCTTGGTTTACCTGTTTGGGTTTGACCTTGGATGTCTGTAGAAGTTGCAGGTTCAGCTGTTGGAGTCACAGGAGTTACTGTTGGTGTATATGTCGCAGAAGCTTTAGTTCCGTTCATATCTTCACGAACCACTGTCACTGCTGGTGCAGTTCCGACAAATGATTTCTCAGGTACGAATGTCACTGTTCCGTCTGCTGCTACTGTGTAAGTACCAACACCTTCAACTGTCTTCGTAGTTGAACCGTCGTCAAATGTTGCTGGAACATCGTCGTTCATTGGAACACGGCTGTCACCTTCAGTAAATACAGGTTTACCTGTTTGAGTTGCACCTTGCACATCAGTAGATACTGCTGGGCTTGCAGTTGGTGTAACTGGTGTTACAGTTGGTGTGTAAGTTGCAGTAACTGGAGTACCGTTCTTATCAACACGTTTCACTGTTACGCCTGTACCTGTTCCTATGAATGATTTTTCTGGTACAAAGGTTACGGTTCCGTCTGGAGAAACGGTGTAAGTTCCTTCTCCTGGAATAACTTTTGTTGTTGAACCATCTTCAAAGGTAGCTGGTACATCATCATCCATTGGGATTGCAGGGTTACCAGGTGTGAAGCTTGGTGTACCTGTTTGAGTTTGACCTTGGATGTCTGTAGATGTTGCAGGATCAGCAGTTGGTACAACTGGAGTGATCTTCGGTGTGTAAGTTGTCTCAGCAACAGTTCCGTTTGTATCTTTACCTTGAACCTTAACTGGAACAACATCACCTGAGTAAGATTTATCTGTTGGTGTGAAGGTTACAACACCTGTTTCTTTATCAACTGTGAAGGTACCGATCACATTACCCGCTGGTGATTTCGCTTCTACTGATGCTGCTGGCTGACCATTTTCGTCAAGAAGAGTAATTGTATCCTTATCGATTGGTGCAACTGGGTCACCTTCAGTGAAGGTTACAGTTCCAGTTTGAACCACACCTTGAGGTGCTTCTGATTCAGCAGGAGTTGCTGTTGGTGTTACTGGTGTCACAGTTGGTGTGTACTTAGCAGTAACTGGAGTACCGTTCTTATCGACACGTTTCACCGTTACGCCTGTACCTGTTCCTGTGAATGATTTTTCTGGAACAAATGTTACGGTTCCATCTGGAGAAACTGTGTAAGTTCCTTCTCCTGGAATAGACTTCGTAGTTGAGCCATCTTCAAATGTTGCAGGTGTATCATCATCCATTGGAACATTTGGATTGCCCGGTGTGAAGGATGGTGTACCTGTTTGCGTTTGACCTTGTTTGTCAGTAGATGTTGTATCTTCTGCAGTTGGTGTAACTGGTGTTACGGTTGGTGTATATGTCGCAGAAGCTTTAGTTCCGTTCATATCTTCACGAACCACTGTCACTGCTGGTGCAGTTCCGACAAATGATTTCTCAGGTACGAATGTCACTGTTCCGTCTGGAGCTACTGTGTAAGTACCAACACCTTCAACTGTCTTCGTAGTTGAACCATCGTCAAATGTTGCTGGAACATTATCGTTCATAGGCACACGGCTGTCGCCTTCAGTGAATTCAGGTTTACCAGTTTGAGTCGCACCTTGGATATCTGTTGATTCAGCTGGTGTTGCTGTTGGTGTTACTGGTGTCACAGTTGGTGTGTACTTGGCTGTGATTTCAGTACCGTTCTTATCCACGCGTTTTACTGTTACGCCTGAAGCAGTTCCAGTGAATGATTTTTCTGGTACGAAGGTTACAGTTCCATCTGGAGAAACTGTGTAAGTTCCTTCACCATCTACTGTCTTAGAGGTTGAACCATCTTCGAAGGTAGCTGGAGTATCTTCATCGATTGGTACATTTGGATTTCCTTCGGTGAAGGTTGGTTTACCAGATTGTGTTTGACCTTGGATATCTGTCGATGTAGCATCTTCAGAAGTTGGAACAACTGGAGTAATCTTCGGTGTATAAGTTGTTTCAACTGTAGTTCCATTTGTATCAGCTGCTTGAACCTTAACTGGGACAAC
>CAKPZX010000034.1 GCA_934215455.1 uncultured Streptococcus sp. | reverse complement strand
GTTATCGCTGCTAGCGGTTTGAAAATTTTAGTTGAACATAAGATTGATTTTGATAATAAAAAGAATCTCTTGATTGCAAGTGTGATCTTGGTATCAGGGATCGGTGGTTTGATGATTGACCTCGGTGGTCTTCAAATCACTGGTGTCGCAACGTCAACCATTCTTGGGATTGTGTTGTATCAAATCCTTCCAGAACCAAAAGCTGACGAGGCTTAGTCCATTCTGGTAGTGAAAAAGTTTGAATGGATTCAAACATTATAAAAACGAGGAACAAACTCTGATGGCAGAGTTGGTGTTCCTCGTTTTTTTATTATGGATTGGATTTCCAAAGAGACTTTCCTTCATTAAGTTGACTGCGTTTCTTAAATGGTAATGATTGTTATCGTGGTGGAAGACCAAGGGCGATGCGCCCGTATCGGCTGATTCGTGTAATTTTCCAAGCGGGTGACCAAGTCACTTCAACCTTGACATCTTCGATCCCCTCGATTTCTTTTAAGCGAGCGACGATTTCGATTGGAAGGCTCTCAGCACAGCTACAAGCCGTATCGGTAAAAGTCATAACCACCTTGCAAGTACCGGCTTCATCTAGATGGATCTCGTAGATCAGTCCTAGGTTATAGACATCTAACTCAACATCGGTATCAAATACAAGCTCCAATTTTTCGATTAACGGCTTCTCTAGTGCCAGGGCGCGGTCATTGATTTTGATATCCTCTCTCATCGCAAGATCCTTTCAGTGTAGTATGGCTTCCATTTTCTCATAATTCGGCTGATAAGGCAAGAAGAGAAAGAGGATTTGAACGTGTCGAACGAAGGAAATTCGGTCCAGCCTCCATTTCTCTTCGAATTTGTGGTAAAATAGAGGCAAAAGTAAGACAAAGGATGAAGGCTATGAAATTACAAAAACCAAAAGGGACCCAGGATATCCTTCCTGGCGATTCAGCGAAATGGCAATATGTAGAAGGCTTTGCACGCAAGGTCTTTGCGCGATACAATTATGATGAAATCCGCACACCGATCTTCGAACATTATGAAGTCATCAGCCGTTCAGTAGGGGATACGACAGATATCGTTACCAAAGAAATGTATGATTTCTATGACAAGGGAGACCGTCATATCACGCTTCGTCCAGAAGGAACAGCTCCTGTTGTCCGCTCCTATGTAGAAAATAAACTCTTTGCGCCTGAGGTACAAAAACCAAGTAAGTTCTATTACATAGGTCCAATGTTCCGCTACGAACGTCCTCAAGCAGGTCGTTTGCGTCAATTCCACCAAATTGGGGTAGAATGCTTTGGATCGAGCAATCCTGCAACGGATGTCGAAACCATTGCCATGGCAGCGCAATTCCTGAAAGAATTAGGAATTGACAATGTGACCTTGCACTTGAACACCTTGGGAAGCCCTGCTAGTCGTCAGGCTTATCGTCAAGCCTTGATTGATTATCTCTTGCCAATGAAGGACCAATTGTCTAAGGACAGCCAACGTCGCTTAGAAGAAAATCCGCTTCGTGTCTTGGATTCAAAAGAAAAAGAAGACAAGGCCGCGGTTGAACAGGCTCCTTCCATCTTAGACTATCTAGATGAAGAAAGCCAAGCGCATTTTGATGCGGTTCGTCGGATGTTAGAAGACTTAGGGGTAGCCTATGTCATCGATACCAATATGGTGCGTGGCTTGGATTACTACAACCACACGATTTTTGAGTTCATTACAGAAATTGAAGGCAATGAATTGACAGTCTGTGCGGGTGGTCGCTATGATGGTTTGGTTGAATACTTCGGCGGCCCTGCGACAGCTGGTTTTGGATTTGGTATCGGTGTGGAACGGATCCTTCTCGTTCTTGAAAAGAAAGGCATTGAATTACCGATCGAAACAGGTCTAGATGCCTATATCGCTGTCCTAGGAGATGAAGTCAATGAAGCAGCGCTTAGCTTGGTTCAGGCCCTTCGAATCCAAGGCTTCAAGGCAGAACGTGACTATCTTGGACGCAAACTCAAGGCACAATTTAAGTCAGCAGATGTCTTTGCGGCCAAAGCCTTGATTACCTTAGGAAGTAGTGAAGTTGAGAGCGGTCAAGTTACTGTGAAAAATAACCAAACTCGTCAAGAAGTAACGGTAGCTCTTGAATGCTTGAAGAAAGACTTCCCATCTGTTTTAGCAGAGTTGGGATTGGCTTGATCAAATCTTTCAGACACCTGTAAAAGAGATTCGCATGAGAGTAGGGGCAAAATCGTTGCGCCTGCTCTCTTTTATCTGGATTCTATTTGCCGACCTTTGCCAAGATTTGGCGAAAAGCCGTTAAATTTTCTGACATTTATGATATAATGAGAAGACTACTAGTAAAGGAATGAAACAGTCATGACATTAGTTTACCAATCAACACGAGATGAAAAAAATACTGTAACAGCTAGTCAAGCCATCCTTCAAGGATTGGCGACAGATGGCGGTTTGTTTACTCCAGTCTCTTATCCTCAAGTAGAGCTGGATTTTGATACCCTCAAAGACGCTTCTTACCAAGAAGTGGCCAAGCTTGTTTTGTCAGCCTTTTTGGACGACTTTACAGCAGAAGAGTTGGACTACTGTATTTCTCATGCTTATGACAGCAAGTTTGATACCCCAGCTATTGCTCCTCTTGTCAAACTCGATGGGCAATACAATTTGGAACTCTTCCACGGCTCCACCATTGCCTTTAAAGATATGGCTTTGTCGATCTTGCCTTACTTTATGACAACAGCAGCTAAAAAGCACGGTTTGGAAAATAAAATTGTCATCTTGACGGCGACTTCTGGAGATACAGGAAAAGCTGCGATGGCAGGTTTTGCCGATGTTCCAGGGACAGAGATCATTGTCTTTTATCCAAAAGATGGTGTTAGCAAGGTGCAAGAATTGCAAATGACGACTCAAGCGGGGGACAATACCCATGTCATCGCGATCGATGGAAACTTTGACGATGCCCAAACCAATGTCAAACACATGTTCAATGATGTGGCGCTTCGTGAAAAATTAGCCGCCAACAAGATGCAATTCTCATCAGCCAACTCTATGAACATTGGCCGTTTGGTGCCTCAGGTTGTCTATTACGTATACGCCTATGCGCAATTGGTCAAGACAGGCCAAATCACAGCGGGAGAAAAGGTCAATTTCACTGTTCCAACAGGAAACTTTGGAAATATCTTGGCAGCTTTCTATGCCAAACAAATCGGTCTTCCAGTTGGAAAATTGATCTGTGCGTCAAATGAAAACAATGTCTTGACAGACTTCTTCAAAACACATGTCTATGATAAGAAACGTGAGTTCAAGGTGACCACTAGCCCATCGATGGATATTTTGGTCTCTTCAAACTTGGAACGCTTGATTTTCCACTTGGTAGGCAATGATGCCACAAAGACCAAAGAGTTGATGGAAAGCCTTGTTGCAACAGGTCAGTACCAATTGTCCAACTTTGATGCAGACATCTTAAATTTGTTTGCGGCTGCATACGCAGATGAAGCAGAAACTGCTGCAGAGATCAAGCGGGTCTATGAAGCGTCTGATTACATCGAAGACCCTCATACAGCCGTAGCATCAGCCGTTTATCAAAAATACCGGAGCCAAACAGGGGATACTGCTAAAACAGTCATTGCCTCTACAGCAAGTCCTTATAAATTCCCAGTTGTGGCAGTAGAAGCGGTGACGGGTGAGACAGGTTTTGGTGATTTCGAAGCCTTGGCTAAATTACACACACTCTCAGGTGTTCCTGTGCCACCGGCTGTAGACGGCCTTGAAACTGCACCGGTTCGCCATCGTACAAGCGTGGCAGCCAAAGACATGCAAGCAGCCGTAGAAGACTACTTGGGACTTTAATTCTTCCTATTAGAAAGATCAAAAGAGCCGTTTGGCTCTTTTCTATACGCATGAATTCATACAAAAAAATCTTAAACATCGCCCTTCCTGCCATGGGTGAAAATTTCTTACAAATGCTGATGGGCATGGTGGACTCTTATTTAGTGGCTCACCTGGGCTTGATTGCCATTTCAGGTGTTTCCGTCGCAGGGAATATCATCACCATCTATCAAGCCATCTTTTTGGCACTGGGTGCGGCAGTTGCCAGTGTTATGTCCAAAAGCTTGGGTGAAAAAAATCAAGCCAACATTGCCTACCATGCGACAGAGTCACTGAAGGTGACCTTGTTGTTGAGTGCTCTCTTAGGAGGGGCTTCGCTGTTATTTGGACGCCAGATGATTTCGCTGTTGGGGACTGAAGCTGCAGTAGCCGAAAGTGGAGGGATTTACCTTTCCTTGGTTGGCGGGACCATAGTTCTCTTAGGATTGATGACGACCTTGGGCTCCTTGGTTCGGGTGGCCAACAATCCACGTATTCCTATGTATGTGAGCCTGTTGACCAATCTATTAAACGCTCTGTTCTCCTCTGTAGCCATTTTCCTTTTTGGCTGGGGCATTGTCGGCGCGGCTTTGGGGACGGTGCTGGCCCGTCTGGTGGGAGTCATCCTCTTGTGGCAAAAGGTCCAGCTACCCTTTGCACCCCTTCGTTGGGGATTGGATCGTAAGCTCTTGAACTTAGCACTTCCAGCTGCTGGAGAGCGGCTGATGATGCGGGCTGGAGATGTGGTAATCATTGCGATCGTGGTTGCTTTTGGGACCGAGGCAGTCGCAGGAAATGCTATCGGAGAGACCTTGACCCAGTTTAACTACATGCCTGTGTTTGGGGTGGCCACAGCGACGGTCATGCTCGTAGCACGGAGCCTTGGTGAAGGTGATCTTGAGCAGATTGCCCGCCTTCGAAAGCAGTCTTACTGGTTGTCCTTTGTATTAATGTTACCCATTGCCTTGGGAATCTTTTTTGGGGGCACCCTTCTGACCCATCTCTACACACAAGATACAAAAGCGGTCGAAGCTAGCCTATCGGTTGTACTCTTTTCTTTGTTGGGAACGCCGTTTACAGCAGGAACGGTCATCTATACAGCTGTTTGGCAAGGCTTGGGAAATGGGAAACTTCCATTTTATGCGACGACGATTGGCATGTGGGTCATTCGAATTGGAGCCGGTTATCTGCTTGGAGTAACCCTTGGCTTTGGCCTTCCAGGGGTCTGGACGGGGACACTGCTCGACAATGGTTTCCGTTGGCTATTTTTGAGTCAGCTATATAGACGAAAAGTAGGAGAGAAGAAAAAATGACAAAACGAGCCTTTATTTGGGATTTGGATGGGACCTTGCTAGATTCCTATGATGCTATTCTGGCAGGTCTTGAGGAGACCTATGCAACTTATCAGCTTCCCTTTGACCGAGACAGCATTAAAGACTACATCTTGAAGCATTCGGTTCAAGATCTTTTAGTAGCTGTGGCGGAGGAGTATCATCTGGATGTGACCGACTTGAATCATCGCCGAGCAGAAAGTCTAGCAGAGAAAAATGCTCAGGTCCTTCTGATGGAGGGCGCGCGTGATGTCCTATCCTGGGGGAAAGATGCTGGAATTGAGCAGTTTGTCTATACCCATAAGGGAGAGAACGCCTTTGTCATCCTACGGGACTTGGGCCTGGAATCTTTTTTTACAGAGATTTTGACCAGTCAAAGTGGTTTTGCCCGCAAGCCTGACCCAGAAGCTGCCATGTATCTGATGGAGAAGTACGGGTTGGAGCCAGAAAATACCTACTATATTGGGGATCGGAGCCTGGATATTGACTTTGCAAGAAATAGCCAGATTCAGAGTATCAATTTCTTGACGTCTGACTATCAAGGTAATCATCAGATGAACACCTTACTAGATATCCCAGGTATTTTAAACGCTGAAAAGAATCTGTAAAGAATTTGTTTTCATTTTGAAATAAAGTCGTAAGCTTTCTTTAAGAAATGTCCGCTATAATAGAAGCATAAACAAAGACCTCCTAACTTTGTTTAGAAAAATCCTAAAACTTTTCTTTTTCATAATAATCTCCCTAAGAGTCGCCCAATCAGGCGGCTTTTTTTGTGCGAAAGAATAGTGCAAGCTCTTTTTCTTGCCAGGATAGAAGAAAAAGTTTATAATTGACTTATCAATTATTGATTTATCAAAAATAATACGGAGAAGGAATATGGCAGAAATAAATGATTTACTCTACCAACTACGCTTGGCAGATCAATCAACTACACAGTTATTTGAAAAGCGGCTAGGGATTAGCTTAACACGTTACCAAATCTTGCAGGATTTGTTAGAACAAGCGCCTTGCAATCAGATCGCGGTTCAGGAACGTTTGCAAATTGATCCAGCGGCTTTAACCCGGCATTTCAAAATATTGGAAAAGGAAGGATTTGTCCATCGGAGTCGAAATCCAAAAAACCAGCGGGAAATCTTAATTCATTTGACGGATACGGCCTATAATCGTTTGGTCAAACATCCCCCTCGCCATCATGTGGCGGTGAAAGAACAGATGAATCGGATTTTGACCACTCAAGAACAAGAGCAATTTTCTTACCTGCTGGACAAATTAGTATCTGGCATTGAACAAATAACAGTCGAATAAAAAGGAGCATCTACGATGTCATTACTGACGATTATTTTAGCAAGTCTTGCTGCACTGGAGCATTTGTATATTTTTTATTTGGAAAGCATCAGAACCACATCTGATACCACCAGTCGGGTTTTCAACATGGATAAAGAAGAACTCGCCCGCCCATCTGTGACCTCTTTATTTAAGAATCAAGGGATATACAATGCCTTGATTGGTATCTTCCTCTTGTATGGATTGTTTGTCTCTAAAAATAGTGAAGTTGTTACGATTTTTGTGCTTTTTATTATTGGAGCTGCAGCCTACGGTGCGATGACAGCCAATAAAAAGATTATCTTGACCCAAGGTGGTCCTGCAATTTTAGCTTTATTGAGTATCCTATTGTTGGGATAAAAAGGACGGGCCGCTAGGGCTCTTTGAGCTGATTTTATTAAATAAGTGTAGAAAAAAGTATAAAAAAAGACTAAAAATTTTATTGACTTTCTAAGAAAAAGGGTTATAATGGTAGCAACAGAAAAGTAATGAGTCAGCTATTTTCAGGGAGCTTGTGGGAATTGTGAACAAGCAATAGCGACTGATGAAAATTGGACTGTTATGATTAATGAATTCTAACCCATGTGAATTCGGTTGGCACCCCTTACCGTGCAACTCCTTGATAGAGGAGATAGAGATGTAGGGAAAGACCAGCTATTTTTCCCTATAAAAGAGGTGGCACCGCGGACACTACGCCCTCACACAGTTTTTGTGTGAGGGCTTTTCTATGTGCCTTAGCAAGCGAAGCGAGCTTAGGCACATTGATCCCAAAGCGGAAATAGAGCGTGGGATAACCGTGATAGCCTTAAACAGCCAAGGTACGGTTGAATTTATTAGAATAAAAGAGTTCTAGAAGAGAGGTTTCTGATATGAAAAAAGTTTTATCTGCTGATGTGTTGAGTCCAATTTTGGCTTATATGCGTTTGGATGCGCCCCATAAAATGATCTTGGAGTCGATCCCTCGTGAAAAAGAGAATGCGCGTTTTTCAATTGTAGCCTATCGACCAGTCAGTGAAGTCAAGTTTGAAAATGGCGTCCTCTATTACAACGATCAAATTGTTGAAGAGGATCCTTTAGACTTTTTGAACCGCATCACGGTCAAAACGAAAACTTCTGAAGAGCTTCCTTTTAACGGTGGGGCGATTGGATTTGTCGGCTATGACTTGATTAGTCTCTATGAGAACATTGGTTCCATTCCTGAAGATACGATCGGCACACCAGATCTTCACTTTTTCTTATATGAGAGCTATGTGATTTTTGATCACAAAAAGGAAAAGGTCTATGTGGTGGAAGAGAACCTTTATAGTGGACGGAGTGAAGCAGAGCAAGCATCGAGCTTGGAGCAAGTATTAGCACAATTGGCAAGACCTGCAAAAGAAGAGTTTCAGGACAAGGACCTGCATGCGCTTCATTTCCACAATCATTTGGAGCAAAAAGAGTTTGAGGAAATGGTGGCCCTAGCGCGGGACTATATTCGAAAAGGAGATATGTTCCAATGCGTGCTCAGTCAACGTTTTTCAGCTGATTTTTCGGGTAAACCATTGGATTATTACCGCAATTTGCGCGTGACCAACCCTTCGAATTATCTCTACTTTTATGATTTTGGGGAGTACCAAATTATCGGTGCCAGTCCAGAAAGTCTGGTATCGGTCAAGGACCGAGTGGTGACGACCAATCCTATTGCGGGCACGCGTCCAAGAGGGATCGATGAAGAGAGTGATCGGAAATTGGCAGCTGATTTGGCAGGGGATCCAAAAGAAGTCGCAGAACACCGGATGTTGGTGGATCTAGGGCGAAACGATATTGGACGTATCGCTAAAAATGGGTCGGTTGAAGTGACCAAATATATGGAAGTGGAATTCTTCCGTTATGTCATGCACCTGACGAGTGTGGTCAAGGGGCAATTACTTCCTGGACTAGCCTCCATTGAGGCTCTGAAGGCGACTCTTCCAGCTGGGACCGTTTCGGGTGCTCCCAAGATTCGAGCCATGAAGCGAATCTATGAAGCAGAAAAAGAAAAACGAGGCGTCTATGCGGGGGCTATTGGCTATCTCTCTGTGACGGGGGATCTTGATTTTGCTATTGCGATACGAACCATGATCCTCAAAAATAAGAAGGCTTATGTGCAGGCCGGAGCAGGAATCGTTTATGATTCGATCGCTGAAAATGAATACCAAGAAACCGTCAATAAGGCAAAATCGATGACAAGGATTGGAGAAGAAGGATGATTTTATTAGTAGATAATTACGATTCATTTACCTACAATTTAGCACAGTATATCGGAAAATTTGATGAGGTCCAGGTGCTTCGAAATGATGATCCGGATTTGTACCAAGTTGCCCAAGAAGCAGATGCCTTGGTCTTTTCTCCAGGTCCAGGTTGGCCAAAGGACGCGGGCAAGATGGAGGAGATGATCCGAGATTTCGCAGGGGTCAAACCAATATTGGGGATTTGCTTGGGGCATCAAGCGATTGCGGAAGTTTTTGGAGGGCGCTTGGGATTGGCGCCACAGGTCATGCATGGCAAACAAAGCCAGATCCAGCTAGAAGCTCCCTCTCCGCTATACGCGGGTGTCGCAAAAGAAGTCCCAGTCATGCGCTACCATTCGCTGACGATTGAAGACATGCCAGAGGATTTTGTCATTACCTCTCGGACGACGGATGATCAAGCAATTATGGGAATTCAACACCGTAGCTTACCGATTTATGGTTTTCAATACCATCCAGAAAGTATCGGGACGCCAGATGGGCTCAAGACCATCGAAAATTTTGTCAAATTAGTCAAGGAGCGGAAGATGAAACAAGTGCTTGCAAAAGTAGCGGAAGGAATGGATCTAACCGGTGCAGAGTTAGAAGCTGCCATGGAGGAAGTTGTTGCTGGTCGTGCTTCAGAAGCACAGGTGACGGCCCTTCTTCTAGGTCTCAAAATGAAGGGAGAAACGGTTGAAGAGCGGACGGCTATTGCAAAAGTGATGCAGGCCTATGCAGTCGCTATTCCTACAGAAGTTCAAGGAGCGATGGACAATTGTGGAACGGGGGGCGATCGTTCGTATAGTTTCAATATTTCAACAACAGCTGCCTTCGTCCTTGCTGGTGGTGGCATCAAGATGGCGAAACACGGAAATCGTTCGATCTCTTCTAAATCTGGTTCTGCGGATGTACTAGAAGCGCTAGGGATTAACCTTGATTTGGGTCCAGAAGACTTGGGACGAGTGTTTGAAAAGGCGGGCATTGTCTTTCTGTTCGCCAAAAATCTGCACCCTGGCATGCGCTATATTATGCCCGCTCGCTTGGCGCTAGGGGTTCCAACGGTGATGAACTTAACCGGTCCTCTTATTAATCCGATTCCTCTAGAAACCCAGCTATTGGGAACCAGTCGTCCGGATATGCTGGAAAGTACGGCAGAGATTCTAAAGAATTTGGGAAGGAAACGCGCAGTGGTGGTGAGTGGCCCACAAGGTTTGGACGAGGCAGGCCTTGATGGGGAAACCCAGCTCGCTATTCTGGAAAATGGACAGGTTACCTTATCCAGCTTTCAACCAGAAGATATAGGAATGGAGCGCATTGAAATTGATCAAGTACGAGGTGGAGACGCCGAACGCAATGCAGAAATTTTGCTCAGTGTCTTGAAGAATGAAGCGAGTCCCTTCTTAGAGGTGACTGTCTTGAATGCTGGCCTTGGTTTTTATGCCAACGGCAAGGTAGATTCTATCAAGGAAGGGATTGCCTTGGCACGTGAAGTGATTGCCAGTGGGGCTGCCCTTGAGAAATTGAGATTATTACAGGAGTATCAAAAATGAGTCAAGAATTCTTGCCAAAGATTCTAAAGGAAAAGGCGCGGGAAGTGGCTGCGATGAAGGAAGAGGAGCTCCAACCTTTGCGCGAGACCTACCGCCTGTATGATTACCTAAAGAGTCATCCAGAAAAGCTTCAGGTCATTGCGGAAGTGAAAAAGGCTAGCCCGAGTCTGGGAGATATTCATGTCGATGTGGATATCGTCGCGCAGGCTAAGATTTACGAAGAAAATGGGGCCGTGATGATTTCTGTCTTGACTGATGAAGTGTTTTTCAAGGGCAGTATCGAGTATCTCCGCGAAATATCTAGTCAGGTGCGTATCCCCACCCTCAATAAAGATTTTATTGTGGATGAAAAACAAGTGATTCGGGCGCGAAATGCAGGGGCGACCGTGATCTTGTTGATAGTTGCAGCCTTACCAGAGGCTCGTCTGAAAGAACTCTTCGATTTTGCGACCCATCTTGGCCTGGAGATCTTGGTGGAGACACATAATCTGACAGAACTAGAGGTCGCTCACCGGATTGGGGCTCAGATCATAGGGGTCAATAATCGCAACTTGGTGACTTTTGAGACAGATCTTCATACTAGCCTTGAATTGGCGACAAGCTTTGAACAAGAACCGGTTTACATCTCTGAGTCTGCTATTTTCACAGCAGCAGATGCGCGTATGCTGGCTCCTTATTTTAATGGCATTCTCGTTGGGACAGCCCTCATGAAGGCAGACAATGTGGCTGAAAAAGTAAAGGAGTTGCAGATTGACAAAGGTTAAAATTTGCGGATTGTCCACTCCGGAAGCTGTCCAGACAGCTGTTGATGCCGGTGCGGACTACATTGGTTTTGTCTTTGCACCAAGCAAACGGCAAGTCACGCTGGAGCAAGCCCGGGAGTTGGCTACAGGGATTCCAAAGGGGGTTCAAAAAGTCGGTGTTTTTGTATCACCACAAAGAGAAGAAGTGGAGCAAGCTTGCCAAGTTGTGGGCTTGGACCTGATACAAGTGCATGGACCGATGGATGAAACCATCTTGCAAGAGTTTCCCCAACAAACGATTCGCGCTGTTCAAGTGGGGAAAGATACAGCTCTTTCTGAGACCAGTGCCGATTATCTGCTCTTTGATGCTCCTGTAGCAGGAAGTGGGCAGACTTTTAACTGGCAAGAACTCGAAAGTCAAAACGTTACAAAGCCCTTCTTTATTGCAGGAGGCTTGACGGTAGATAATGTAGCAGATGCCATTCGCTTCTTTCATCCTTATGCGGTGGATGTATCCAGTGGGGTCGAGACAAATGGAATAAAAGATCAAGAAAAGATAAAACGATTTATAGAAAGGGTCAAGCATGGCATATAAACAACCAGATCAAAACGGATTTTACGGGCGGTTCGGGGGACGATTTGTCCCTGAAACCTTGATGACAGCAGTTTTAGAATTAGAAGAAGCCTACAGAGAAAGTCAAGCAGATCCTTCTTTTCAAGCAGAATTGGATCAGCTTCTGAAACAATATGTCGGTCGGGAAACACCGCTCTATTACGCTAAAAATTTAACCAAGTATGTCGGTGGAGCCAAGATTTTTCTTAAAAGGGAAGACCTCAACCACACAGGGGCTCATAAAATTAATAATGCCCTAGGACAGGTTTTATTGGCACACCGGATGGGCAAAAAGAAGATCATCGCAGAAACAGGGGCGGGACAGCATGGTGTTGCAACGGCAACGGCTGCTGCTTTATTTGATATGGAATGCACCATCTACATGGGGGAAGAAGATGTCAAACGCCAAGCCCTCAATGTCTTTCGGATGGAGTTATTGGGCGCCAAGGTTCAATCAGTAACAGATGGGTCGCGTGTCCTCAAGGATGCGGTCAATGCTGCCCTCAGAGCCTGGGTAGCAAATGTGGAGGATACCCACTATATCATGGGTTCTGCTCTAGGACCTCATCCATTCCCAGAGATTGTCCGTGATTTTCAAAGTGTCATCGGCAGGGAAGCCAAACGCCAATTTGCAGAGCAAAATGATGGTGCGCTACCAGATGCCGTCCTAGCCTGTGTAGGAGGCGGATCGAACGCTATTGGGCTCTTTTATCCTTTTGTTGAAGATACATCTGTTGCCATGTATGGGGCAGAGGCCGCTGGGCTTGGGGTAGATACAGACCAGCATGCAGCAACCTTGACCAAGGGGCGTCCGGGAGTCCTTCACGGTGCCTTGATGGATGTGTTACAGGATGCGCATGGACAGATTTTAGAAGCTTTCTCGATTTCAGCAGGTCTTGATTACCCTGGGATTGGGCCAGAGCATTCTTATTTCCATGACATCAAGCGGGCAACCTATGTGCCTGTGACAGACCAAGAAGCCCTAGAAGCCTTTCAATTGCTTTCGAAAGTAGAAGGAATCATTCCAGCTTTGGAATCGAGCCACGCTATCGCCTATGCGGTGAAATTGGCCAAGGAGATGGGGCCTGAAAAATCTATGATCGTTTGCTTATCAGGTCGTGGGGATAAAGATGTGGTACAAGTCAAAGACCGCCTAGAACAAGAGAGAGGAGAATAAGATGGGAAAGACCTTAACAGAGCATTTACAAAAGCTGAAAGACCAGCAGCAAGGGATCTTTGTTCCTTATATTATGGCAGGAGATCATGAAAAAGGCTTGGCAGGTCTGCAGGAAACCATCCAATTTTTGGAGGAGCTTGGTGTCTCAGCTATTGAGGTTGGCATTCCTTTTTCGGATCCGGTGGCAGATGGCCCTGTGATTGAAGAGGCGGGACTACGAAGTTTAGCCCATGGGACGACGACAGAGGAACTGGTGCAAACGATCCAGCACTTAGAGACAAGTGTTCCTTTGGTCATCATGACCTATTTCAACCCCTTGTTCCAATATGGGCTCGAAAACTTCTTTAGAGATGTAGAAGGAACAGCGGTCAAGGGAGTGATTATTCCGGATCTTCCTCATGAGCATGCGGATCTGGTAGAGCCTCTAATAGTGGATAAAGACATTGCTTTGGTGCCACTAGTGAGCTTAACCACAGGAATCGAGCGTCAAAAGAAATTGATCCAAGATGCAGAAGGATTTATCTATGCCGTTGCTGTCAATGGAGTGACGGGGAAAGCTGGTAGCTATCGAGATGACTTGGACCATCACTTGGCCCAATTACACGAAATAGCGTCCATTCCTGTTTTAACAGGTTTTGGAGTTTCCAGCATGGAGGATGTTCACCGTTTCAACAAGGTCTCGGATGGAGTGATTGTGGGGTCCAAAATCGTTAAGGCTCTCCACCAAGGGGAGACAGATGCCATCGCTCGTTTTATTTCTCAAGCAGTGAAGGGCTAGAAGTTTCATTTCATTCATCATCAGCTTGATTCTCCTAGATCAAGCTCTTTGTCTACTATTTTAAACATTCCCCTCGTTTGTCTTTACAAACGAGGCTTTCTCGTTACAATAGAGATAGTAACAAGAAAAGAGGAGAAGAGAATGATAAACCTTGAAGAGATTGATCAAGTTGTCCAGTCAGGTCCTTTTGAACCTACCTGGGACTCTCTTAGCCATCAAGTCTGTCCAGATTGGTATCGGGATGCCAAGTTTGGGATCTTTATCCACTGGGGCGTCTACAGTGTACCTGCCTTTGGTTCGGAATGGTATTCACGAAATATGTATATCCAAGGGAATCCTTGCTGTGACTATCATCGAGAGCATTTTGGAGATCAGGTGAGCTTTGGTTACAAGGATCTCATTCCTCTTTTTACAGCCGATCGCTTTGATCCGGCATCTTGGCTGGATCTCTTTCAAAAAGCGGGAGCCCAGTATCTTTTTCCAGTTGCGGAGCACCACGATGGTTTTCAGATGTATGCCTCTACTCTCTCGCCTTATAATAGCCTAGAAATGGGGCCGAGACGAGATGTCTTAGAGGAGCTGAGGGAGGAAGCAGAAAAACGTGGCCTGCACTTCTGTACCTCCTCTCACCGGGCAGAGCACCAGTTTTTCTTTTCACATGGCAAGGAATTCATCAGTGACATTCCGCAAGAAGTCCCAAGAGACAGCCTTTATTGGCCAGCGGAGCCAGAGCCCAAAGATCATTTCGATCTCACCTCCAAGCCCTATCCAAGTAAAGAATTCTTGGAAGATTGGCTGTTGCGAACCTGTGAGCTGGTGCGGGACTACCAGCCAGAGCTCCTTTATTTTGACTGGTGGATCCAGCATGAGAGTTTCCGTCCCTACTTGATGCGCTTTTTGGCTTATTATTACAATCTAGCAGCACAAGAGGATCGCAAGGTGGCTGTTTGTTACAAACAGGATGCCCTCCCTTTCGGTTCAGGAATCGTTGAGATGGAGCGGGGAGGATACGGAGAGACGCAAGCCTTTCCGTGGCAAATGGATACCGCGATCGCCCGTAATTCTTGGTGTTATACCCAGGATTTAGCCTACAAGACCAGTAAGGAATTGCTACAAAATTTAGTTGATGTTGTAGCCAAAAATGGCAATCTTCTGCTCAATATTGGACCCAAGGCAGATGGCACGATCCCTGAGCAAGACCAAGACATCCTCACAGAGATCGGGGACTGGCTGGCGGTAAATGGAGAAGCCATTTATCAGAGTCGGCCTTGGCGGGTGTCATCGGACGGACCGACTGAGACCCAGGAAGGTTCCTTCTCAGATGGAGAAGCGCCACTCTATACCAGTCAAGATTTCCGCTATACCATGCGTGATGGCTTTCTTTATGCTATCCAGCTGGAACCAAGTGGTAGGACAGAAGAGATGATCTTGCCGTCTCTCGCCTATGATCTCAAGCAACCGAGAATTCTTCATGCGCACATTCAAAAGGTGGAGCTCCTTGGAGAAAGCCAGCCCCTTTCTTGGAGTCAAGATGAGACAGGGCTCCATCTTCAGTTACCAGCTTGCAGAAAAAAACAACCGCGTGTTTTGCGCCTCAGCTTTTAGTTTTCTTGAAGCTTTCTATAAGGAATCGTTTAGGTTTCTCTAGTATACTGTACTCATCCAATAAGAAATGAGGTACAGAAAATGAAAATCTCAGTTAATTATCCAAAACGCTTTAAGAAATTGCCACAACAAGGTTCTTGTTACGGCGAATAAACACTTCTCTTCATTTTTCATAAGAAACTCCTAAAGAAGGCTCTACCCGAAAGGGTAGAGTTTTTATGTACCAGAGACCTTGTGATTCGTGGTATAATAGGCCTATGGAAAAAAAGAATAAATTACTACTCATCGACGGGTCTTCCGTCGCTTTTCGTGCCTTTTTCGCACTCTATAATCAAATTGATCGCTTCAAAAATGCCAATGGTCTGCATACCAATGCGGTCTATGGCTTTAATCTCATGTTGAGCCATCTCTTGGAGCGCATCCAACCAACCCATGTCCTCGTTGCTTTTGATGCAGGAAAGACGACTTTTCGGACGGAGATGTATGCCGACTACAAAGGGGGCCGTGCAAAAACTCCAGATGAGTTCCGCGAGCAGTTTCCTTTCATTCGTGAGCAACTGGATCATTTGGGAATCCGCCATTATGAGCTGGCCCAGTATGAAGCGGATGATATTATTGGAACGCTTGATAAGATGGCAGAAGCTACCTCAGTACCCTTTGAAGTCACCATTGTCTCTGGGGACAAGGATTTGATCCAGCTGACGGATGACAATACGGTGGTGGAAATCTCCAAAAAAGGGGTAGCAGAGTTTGAAGAATTCACTCCAGCCTATCTGAAAGAAAAGATGGGGCTGACACCAGAGCAATTTATCGACCTCAAGGCCTTGATGGGAGATAAATCGGATAATATCCCAGGTGTCACCAAAATTGGAGAAAAGACCGGGATTAAACTACTCCTAGAGTACGGCTCTCTCGATGGCATTTACGAGCATATCGATGAGATGAAGGCTTCTAAGATGAAGGAAAACCTCATCAACGACAAGGAGCAGGCCTATCTATCCAAGACTCTCGCGACCATTGATACCAATGCACCCATTGAGATTGGCCTGGACGATATCACCTATACGGGCCCTCATCTAGAAAATCTCGCCAAGTTTTATGAGGAGATGGGCTTCAAGCAACTCCGTCAGGCCTTGGATCTCAGTGGAGAAGAAGCAGCTCCTGTAGCCATTGACTATACAGAAGTCGAGCAAGTCACTTCAGATATGCTCACGGAAGATAGTTTCTTCCATTTTGAGATTTTTGGGGACAATTACCATACGGAACCCATCATCGGTTTTGCATGGGGGACCAAAGGTCAGCTCTACGCGAGTACAGATACTGGTCTTTTACAAACACCGATTTTCAAAGAATTTCTCGAAAAAACGCCCCTCAAGGTCTATGACTTCAAGCGGGCCAAGGTTTTGCTCAGCCACTTGGGCATTTCCCTTCAAAATCCCGCGTTTGACAGTCGATTGGCCAAGTATCTCTTGTCGACCGTAGAGGACAATGAAATTTCAACCATTGCGAGTCTCTATAGTCAGATTGCGCTGCCGCTGGACGAAGTCGTTTATGGCAAGGGAGTCAAAAAAGCTATTCCAGAGAAGGCGGTCCTATTAGAGCATTTGGCACGGAAAGTCGCTGTTCTACTGGATACCGAAGAGCCTATGATGGAGCAGTTGCAGGCCCATGACCAACTAGATTTGCTCTATGATATGGAGCAACCGCTAGCAGCTGTTTTGGCCAAGATGGAAATCGCGGGGATCAAGGTAGAGCGTCAGTCCCTAGAAGACATGCAGGTGGAAAACGAAGTGGTCTTGGAGCGCTTGACCCAAGAAATCTACGAGCTTGCAGGAGAAGAGTTTAACATCAATTCTCCAAAACAATTGGGCGTCATTCTCTTTGAAAAATTGGAACTCCCTCTTGAATATACTAAGAAGACCAAAACCGGTTATTCAACAGCCGTTGATGTCTTGGAACGCCTGGCTCCCATTGCACCGATCGTGTCTAAGATTCTTGAATACCGCCAAATTGCTAAGATCCAGTCGACCTATGTCATCGGTCTTCAAGATTGGATTTTGGAAGATGGGAAGATCCATACCCGCTATGTACAGGATTTGACGCAGACAGGCCGCTTGTCCAGCGTGGATCCCAACCTGCAAAACATTCCTGTCCGTTTGGAACAAGGCCGTCTCATTCGCAAGGCCTTTGTCCCAGAAGAGGAAAACAGTGTCTTGCTCAGTTCGGACTATTCACAGATCGAATTGCGCGTCTTGGCCCATATTTCGGGAGATGAGCATTTGATTGATGCCTTTAAACATGGGGCAGATATCCATACATCGACTGCTATGCGCGTCTTCAACATTGAAAAACCAGAAGATGTGACGCCGAATGACCGTCGCAATGCCAAGGCAGTAAACTTCGGTGTGGTTTATGGAATTTCCGACTTTGGACTGTCTAACAACTTAGGGATCAGTCGAAAAGAAGCCAAGGCCTACATTGATACCTACTTCGAACGCTACCCTGGCATCAAGGACTATATGGAGAGAGTGGTACGGGAAGCGCGTGATAAAGGCTATGTGGAGACCCTCTTCAAGCGTCGTCGGGAGATTCCAGATATCAATTCTCGCAACTTCAATGTTCGAGGCTTTGCGGAGCGGACAGCTATCAACTCACCAATCCAAGGATCGGCAGCAGACATCTTGAAAATTGCCATGATCCACTTGGACCAAGCGCTAGAAAGAGGAGCATACAAGACCAAGATGCTTCTTCAAGTGCACGATGAAATCGTTCTGCAAGTGCCAAGTGATGAACTGGCAGCGATCAAAGAACTCGTCAAAGAGACCATGGAATCCGCTATCGAACTTGCAGTACCACTGGAAGCCGATGAAAATGAAGGCAAAACATGGTATGAAGCCAAATAAGATTGAGTTTGTTCAAAACAGAAAGCGGTAGGAGACTTTTTAGTTTCTTACCGCTTTTAATGACAAACACTTGCAATGCCTTCCGTATTGTTATACTATTTAAAGAAAGGAAACGCATACAAAAGGAGATTCTTATGGCTTATTCATTTCGCAATCCTAGTGATGGCATTATCAAACATTACCTAGAAACGAGCAAGATCATCGCTGTAGTTGGATTATCTGACCGTGAAGAGACGACCAGTCATCGTGTCAGCAAGGAGATGCAAGAACGGGGCTATCGGATTATTCCCGTTAATCCTCGTGCAGCTGGTGGCCAAATCCTTGGAGAAACGGTGTATGCTAGCTTACAGGAGATTCCATTCCCTGTCGATATCGTTGATGTATACCGTCGCAGTGAGTTTTTACCAGATGTGGCACGTGATTTTATTGAGACGGATGCGAAAATTTTCTGGGCACAATTGGAGCTGGAAAATCAAGAAGCAGAAGAAATCCTTCGTGGAGCTGGACGAGAAGATATCGTCATGAACCGCTGTATCAAACG
>CAKPZX010000033.1 GCA_934215455.1 uncultured Streptococcus sp. | reverse complement strand
CCCACTCAACCACTGCGTCTTGCTCGACAATCCAAAAATAATTGAGAGGCTAGGACTTTTGTCCCAGCCTCTTTTGTTAGAGTTCCTTCTCTAGTTCTTTTAGAAAAGTGATTAAAAATTGATGGCGACTTTCTGCTATTTGCTTAGCAGTCTCCGTGTTCATTTCATCTTTTAAGAGGAGCAACTTATCGTGGAAATGTTGGACGGTATCAGTGAGGGACCTCCCTTTGTGGCCACCATAGGAAAATGTTCGCGCAATTCCTACAGCTCCTATCGCATCCAGGCGGTCTGCATCCTGGACAATCTTGCCTTCTAAGGTTTCTGGATGCTTCCCACGATTTTTGCTGAAAGAAACAGCATTGATAACCCGACAAATCTGGTCGATTTGGTCTTGAGGAATACCGATCTCTTCTAGAAACATGCGAGCATTCGCATTATTCTCTGTATGAAACAATTTATCATCATCAGCATCGTGAAGAAGAGCTGACAAGCCCACTATCTCCAGATCACATGGACCTTCTGCTTGTGCAATTCTCATAGCATTGGTATAAACGCGGAGGGTATGCTCCACATCATGGCCATCCGCTCGATCAGCAAATAAGGTTTTAACATACTGCTTAGCAGCTTGGATTCGTTCTTCGATCATCGTTCTTGTCCTTTGTTTAATCTCTGCTCAGTTTTATCTATTCATTTAAACTAGTTATGGAGATGTGCAGTTTACTTTAAAACCACCTCTCGGTGGTGATTACTTCTTCTTTTGTGGGAAGAGAGGGAGTCCAAGGGTCGCGATCTTCTCGGCGGGGATCTTCATGCCATCCTTGATCCATTTGGAGATGACAGAGACGATGGCTGAGCTCCAGAAGGAATTGAGGTAGCTACCAGCGCCATTCGAGGAGCTGCCATTTCGTTTTTCTAAAAAATCATAGACTGCCTTGGTCAAGAGCCGCTCGAAATTATAATCAATGGCTAGACTGATGATCTTGGCTTCTTTCTTGACTTCCTTAAAGAGGTAGACCCAAACTTGGTAGAGGTCTGTCTTGAGGTTGTAGCCATCTAAAGACTTGGTAATCTTTGCAATACTAGATTGAAAGATGGACTCTAGAATCTCTTCCTTGGAGTCATAATTACGGTAAAAGGCTGCGCGAGAGACACCGGCACGCTGAACCAGCTCAGATATGGTGATCTTTTTCAGATCTTTTTTCTCCAACAATTGCAGGAGAGAGATTTCGATGGATTCTCGTGTAATCGCATTGTTTTCTCGGTTAAATCGTTTGAGATTTTCCAAGGATTTCTCGGATATTTTTCTTTCTGCCATAACATTTACTTTCTATCTGTCTCACCTGATGATATCTGCTTGGATAGCATTGTACTTCATGATATAATTGTAAAAGAAGACATAATACTTGTCAATGTACATTTTTATACAATTATGAGGTATGAACTGATGAAATGGAAAATTATTGCGGATTCAGGCTGTGACTACCGCTCTTTGGACAATCTGGCACCGGATACGGAGTTTGTCAGTGTCCCATTGACCATCCAAGTGGGAGAAACTATCTACACAGATGACGCCCACCTCAATATCGATCAGATGATGGAAGAGATGTATGCGACCACGACAGCTTCTAAGTCTGCCTGCCCGAGTCCTGATGACTACATGAAGTCCTTTGAAGGGGCTGAAAATATTGTCGTTGTGACCATCACTGGAACCCTTTCAGGTAGCTACAATAGTGCAGAGGTGGCGAAGAAGATTTATCTGGAAGAGCATCCGAATACCAATATCCACGTCATCAATAGCTTGTCAGCTGGGGGGGAGGTGGACCTGATCGTTCGCAAGCTCAATCAGTTGGTCGCTGAAGGCCTTGATTTTGATCAAGTGGTCGATGTGATCACAACCTATCAGTCTAAGACGAAGTTGCTCTTTGTTTTGGCTAAAGTTGATAATCTGGTCAAAAATGGGCGTCTCAGCAAATTGATCGGGACTGTTGTCGGACTCCTCAATATCCGTATGGTCGGCGAAGCTAGTAAGACCGGTACTCTTGAGTTGCTTCAAAAAGCTCGTGGCCAAAAGAAAGCGATCAAGGCTGCTTTTGATGAATTGATCAAGGCGGGTTATGCTGGCGGCCACATCACCATCGCCCACCGCAACAATGAAAAATTTATCGAGCAATTCTCTGCATTGGTTCGTGAAAAATTTGCCCATGCAATGATCGAAGTCCTTCCTACTTCTGGACTTTGTAGTTTCTACGCCGAAGAAGGCGGCCTCCTCATGGGCTATGAAATTTAAGTTACCACTAAAAGGAGGCTGGGACATAAGTCCTAGCCTCTCAATTATTTTTGGATTGTCGAGCAAGACGCAGTGGTTGAGTGGGCTCTACTAAGCTGATTTCATCAGCTTTTACAGCCCTACTCAACTGTGCGGAGGTGGGACGACGAAATCGAATTCTAACGAATGACCGATTTCTGTCCCACTCTCTTTTTTTATTCTCCGATCTCTTGGTAGAGGGTACGGATTTTTTTGCGGTAGATGGTGTAGCTGATGCCTGCTCCAATTAACAGGATGACACTATAAAGGATCACAGCCAGCAGGGTGCTGACGGAATGATAGGTCCAAATGAAGCTGACAATGATCAAGAGAAACATCACAAAGAGAAAGACAATCAAGAGAATAGACTGAAGAACTGCATTCCCACGATGACGGGTCATCAACTCCGTGATATTGGTCCAATTGGTGCTAAAGTTCTGAAAATCTTTGACATAGTCTCGAATGCAGATCGGAATGGTCGTTACAACCCAGATCAGCAGCATGGCTAGGATAGCCAAGGGATGGACGCCAAAATAGAGACAAACACCAACTAGAAGAATGACAGGAAGGATGGATTGCACCAGATAGAGCAACCAAAACTTCATGAAGAGATAGCGTTTGAAATCAATAGGGAGCGATCTCAAGTACTCAAAGTTTTCGCGCTCTAGCGAAATACCAATACTGGTCAAGCCTCCAAAACTATTGAAAACACCGATCAAGATGGCAACAAGGGTCAGTGGTACCAGATACTGGGGCGTCAAGTAAAGACTGAGGCCTCCTATATTTTTCGATGCTCCTGCTGCTCCACTGAGGAGGAAAATATATGGCAGAATGCTCATCATCAAAAGGACTTGTACCATAAGTGTTCCATCGCTCAAGAGTCTGCGATGATACTGAATGACAAATCGTCTAAAGGAGTCTTTCTGACCCACATGGAGCACTCTCACGCGCTCTTTAACGGTTTGGTTGGTCGCAACTGCAAGGGCTGCATCATAGAACTGCGGGATCACGATTTTGCGAACCAGGCCAATCAAGACCAGAAGGACCAGGATCCAGCCCAGAAGGCCAAGGATCGCTTCTCCATCAAAAGGATGGAGGATGAACTGATGAAAGGCCGTAAAAGGTGGAAATAGAATGGGAACATCTGCGCCCCCTGTCACTTCTACCCGGTGGGTCTGGACTAGATTCAGATAGAGATAAGCTCCTAGACTCAGAAGAGAACCAATTCCGACCATGATGTTGGAGACCAGGGTCGTGTGTTTTTTGAAAAAGAGGGTCTTGGTAATCAGATGGGATAGGATGATCGTCGCTAAAAAGAGAACGGCTAAGAGAATCAAAGCACAAAAGAGGCCTAGTAGGATCCCTAACGGAATAAAGCCACCTGCTTGGACAGGCAGGATCAGAAAATAGCTGATCAAGGGAAGGATAGCCATGAGAAGAGTCAGGATGACTGAGATGCTCTTTCCTGCTATGACTTCTGCATCTGAGAAGGCATAGGGCCTGTAAAACTGGAGGTCCTTGCTTTCATAAAAGACATTGTAAAAACTCATAAAGCCTTGGGAAATGGTCATCAGGGAAAAGAGGGCCACCATATTGACAAAGAAGGCTGGTTGGTTGACAAAATCATAGATACTAAAGAGCAAGCCAAATATGAGGAAATAGACCAATCCTAAAAAGAGATAGTTGAGCACCGATTTGCGGGCGACATTGAGTTTGACGTCCGGCTTTTTTGCCTGTTTGGCACGTAATTTTGCGATCTGAGCGGGCTGACTGGCATAGATGATATTGACATTGACCAGTTGCTGGATAATCTTAAGACGCATGATCGCCACCTTCTTCCTTCCGACCCGCTAGGCTGAGATAGATACTTTCCAGACTTTGTTCGGGATGTTGGCCCTTCAATTCCTCGATCGTCCCATAGAAAATGAGATTACCCTTTTTGAGAATGGCGATTTTATCACAGAGTTGTTCGGCCACTTCTAAGACGTGGGTAGAGAAAATAACCGTCTTGCCCCGATCCGCATGCTGGCGCATCATTTGTTTTAAATCGTAAGAAGCCTGTGGATCCAAACCGGTCATCGGTTCGTCCAAGACCCAGATATCTGGATCTGACAAGAGGGCTGCGATAACGAATACCTTCTGGCGCATCCCATGTGAAAAGGATTCAATCACTTCATAGCGGTGGCTCTGAAAATCAAAGATCCTAAGAAGCTCCTCTAAGCGTTGGTCACAGTCTTTCTGACTCATATCATAAGAGGTCGCAACCAACTCCCAGAATTCATTGGCTGTGAGGCGCAAGAAAAGATCTGGTGAATCCGCTACATAACCGATCTTCTTTTTGATCGCCAGCCGATGGCTATAGAGGTCCTGACCATCCACTTCAATGGATCCAGTAGTTGGGGTGATGACACTGACCAGGCTCTTAATCGTCGTTGACTTTCCAGCTCCGTTGTGGCCAATCAAGCCGACAATTTGTCCATCTTCGATGGTCAGATCCAAGTGGTTGAGGGCAATGTGCCCATCGTAATCTTTGGTAACTCCGTGAAATGTAATCATGTTAACTCCCTAATTGATCCTCGTTGGGACCGTTTTTTCTTATTCTGTTGATAAGCGATCATCGAAATGGTAGAGCAATTCTAGCAGATAGTTTGGAATGGTCTCCAAGAAGTCTTCTTTGTAGACCCGCTCTCCTCGCTTGTGCAATTCTTTACCCCAAGGGCCTAGATTGACTGCTGGGACCTGAATTTGGGCAATCTTTTCCAGATCTAGATCATAGACCTGAGCTGGTGTGGCTAGGCTATCTAGGACGACTTGATAAGAAGCCACATCCTTTTCCAAGGCACAATAACTGGTGTCGTTAATCCCCATAAAGTATTCTTCGACTTTTAAGAGGTAACCTCTTTGGTCCAGATACTCGCGGTAATCAGTGATGAGGGACACGATATTGAAATCGGTATTGTCTAAAAAGCGGCAGTTCATGGAAGGATAATATGGGGGCGCAAAACCGATGACCACCATAGGATCCTTATCTCCGAGAAACTCAAGAAGTCGCTGGATTTGCTGAATCGCAAGGCTCTGGTAGCTGGCCCCATTACGAAAATCTTGCTCCGCTTTTTTATTAGAAGCTTCTCTAAAGGCTTGGTAGCCCTCTAAGGCTTGGCAACGTTCCTCTAGTTCTTGATAGGTGATGACTCTTGGCCTTGCAATAATATGGTCTTGGCCAGCCTGATCCTGCAAGTGCTCGTACTTCTTGTAAAAGGCGTCCAAGGCCTCCTGACTAAGCTCATAGATCCTTTGCAAGAGCTCTTGGGGTGTTTTCTTCAAATGCAACACACTGAAATAGCCAGCCGCATAAAGCACGGTCGATACATCGTACTGCTCCTTCAAATCTCTGAGATAGGACCAAGAAGGAAGGGGAGACGTTTCTCCCAGCGCCTGATCTGCCAGATCGGGATGAAGATCTAGCTGACTTGCGATGGCTACTAAGAGGGACAAGGCATTGATCCCTTTAAGAGGCTCCTTCATATGGGACAAGACACCTTGCGCCACAACGACCGGCATGAGTTTGCCGACTGTGCCAATATGAAGGACCTTTTCTTTTCCTACTTTCGATTCAAAGGGTTCTGAATCCACTGCTAATACATAATTCAGATCAAAGGTTTCCTGCAAATCTGTGAGGAG
Source organism: uncultured Streptococcus sp. (assembly GCA_934215455.1). Classification (GTDB taxonomy): domain Bacteria; phylum Bacillota; class Bacilli; order Lactobacillales; family Streptococcaceae; genus Streptococcus. Next base: position 13,053 of record CAKPZX010000033.1, on the reverse strand, counting down.
ACCCAAAGCTCCCCGCATCCCACGTGAATAAGATTCCTCGTCTCCAACAGAGAGATAGAGCAGATTGACCTGACCTTCTGTAGGATCTGCTGCATAGGCTTCTAGAACCCCCAATTGAAGGGCTAGGGCTGCTTTCATATCGCAAGACCCTCTGCCAAATTTCCAATCTCCAGAAGCTAAATCTTCCTGCATATCTGGTCGACTGTCCAGTCTTTTCAAAGCTTCTGCTACTTGATCCGAATCGAGTGCGATTTCTGCCAAATTTCCATAGTCTTCTAAATCGACTGTATCATGGTGGTGGAAAAGGATAACTGTTTTTTTCTTGCCCTTATCGACCAAGGCCCAATTGACCGACCGATGCAAGTGATCCTGTGGCACCTGATAGCGCCCAAAGTGGTCCGGATGTTCCTTGAAATAGGGGATCTGGCCAATCCGTTGATCCAGGTAAGCTTCGATCCCTTGCTCGGTCTCAGTGTTGGTAAAGCTTGGGATTGCCAAGGCTTCGGTAAAAATCTTTTCAATGCTCTCTCTATTGGTGGTTTTCACTTTCAAACCAATCCTCCTTTGATATGATCAAACTATAAAATGAATAGAAATATATGTATCAGACTGATATTTCTACGTAAATAAAATGCTACTTTTTATATTCTCACTTTATTTCTTTCATGTATGCGATTTCTTTTTTAGAAAGGGCTTGCTTCCAGCGCAAACGTTTGTGGCATCCAACTATTTTTGGTAAAATAGGGACATTCACATGAAAGAAGAAATAACGATGGAAAATCAAACCTTAATGCAATATTTTGAGTGGTATTTGCCCGCTGATGGGAACCACTGGACGCGTCTTGCTGAAGATGCGCAACACTTAGCAGACTTGGGTATTCGTAAAGTCTGGATGCCGCCTGCTTTTAAAGCTACTTCTAACAATGACGTTGGGTACGGAGTCTATGACCTCTTTGATTTGGGCGAGTTTGACCAAAAAGGAACGGTTCGCACCAAATATGGCTTCAAAGATGATTATCTTCAAGCCATTCAAGCCCTCAAAGATGCAGGGATTCAACCAATGGCCGATGTCGTTCTCAACCATAAAGCTGCTGCCGATGGCTTAGAGGAATTCGAGGTTGTTGAGGTCGATCCCATGGATCGAAACAAGGTTCTCACTGAGCCCTTCACCATTCAAGGATGGACTAAATTCACCTTTGATGGCCGAAATGGCGCCTATAATGACTTCGACTGGCATTGGTACCATTTCACCGGTACGGATTACGATGCTTCACGTAATAAAAGTGGGATCTACCAAATCCAAGGGGACAACAAAGGTTGGGCTCATGGAGATCTGGTAGACAAGGAAAACGGAAACTACGATTACCTCATGTACGCCGATATCGATTTCAAACATCCCGAGGTTGTAGAAAATCTCGACCAATGGGCTGAATGGTTTATCGAAACGACAGGGGTTGAGGGCTTCCGTCTGGATGCAGTCAAACACATTGACTCCTTCTTTATGAAGAATTTCATCCACAATATCACCCAAAAATATGGAGAAGATTTCTACGTCTTTGGCGAATTTTGGAATGGGGATAAAGAGACCAATGATGAATACTTGGAAAGCATTGACTACTTATACGACTTGATCGATGTGGCCCTCCACCAAAACCTCTTCCGAGCTAGTCAAGAGGGTGAAAATTTCGACCTTCGAACTATTTTTGATGGAACACTGGCGCTCAATCATCCTGAAGAGGCCGTGACCTTTGTGGACAACCATGATACCCAACGAGGACAAGCCTTGGAATCTACAATCCAAGAATGGTTCAAGCCTGCAGCCTATGCCTTGATCTTACTCCGTGAAGCTGGTTTGCCTTGTGTCTTCTATGGAGACTACTACGGTATCGAGGGCAAATTTGCGCAAGAAAGTTTCCAAGAGGTCCTCGATCGGCTCTTATGGGTTCGTAAAGATCTGGCCTACGGGGAACAAACAGACTACTTCGATGATCCTAATTGCATCGGTTGGACACGCTCAGGTACTGAAGAATCAGCACCAATCGCCTGCTTGATTTCCAATAACCAAGCTGCTACAAAAGTCATGGAGATCGGCTCATCCTACGCAGGTCTCACCTACTATGATATCTTAGAAAATTGTAGCGAAACTGTCCAAGTTCAAGAAGACGGTACTGCCGAATTCCCAGTGGCAGAGCGCTCCGTCAGCGTCTGGGTAGCCCAAGATACAGAGGGCCAATAACCAATAAATGTAATTTTCTCCTAGGATCTACATCTTCCTAGGAGAATTTTTTCCTGTAAAAATTTTATAGGAAATACAGCTTCATTTTAGCACTATAAGAAAGCGCTGTCAACGGGTGTCGCGTCTATTTGAAAGAAATAAAGAGCATCAAAAAAAAAGCTGGAAAAAATTATCCAGCCTTCGATGTTTGATAGAAATAACTGTATGACGCAGTGGTTGATTGGTATCTTCGTTCGCTTATTAAGCTCCGAAGATAACCTAATCAACTTTGCGGGGGTGGGAAAACGAACTCTTTTTAACTAGTCGGAGTTCTTTCCCACTCCCTTCTTTTTAGCTCAATTCTGCAATGATTTCTTTCAATTGGGCTTTCGTATGAACTCCAGCCACTTGTTTGACAACTTGTCCATCTTTTTTAAAGAGAAGAGTTGGGATCGACATGATACCGAATTGACGTGCTGTATTTGGATTTTCATCGACATCCATCTTACAGATTTTCAAATCATCTTCATGTACTTCTTCTGCCAACTGATCCAAGATTGGGGCTTGCATGCGGCATGGACCGCACCAAGTTGCCCAAAAGTCAATCAAGACAAGGCCTTGGCTGGTTTCTTGTTCAAAAGTTGCATCTGTGATTACGTGTGCCATATTTCCTCCTTTTTCAGTAGTGACTACTGATTCTGCATTTCTACTTTTATTTTACACTAAAAGATGCCATTTTAGAAATATTTGCTACGGGGACTCCTCAGGCATCTACTCTCTTTTTGCGCCAAAAGATGAGACTAGAAGCTGTTAGGCTGATCACCCCTAAGAGACCCAGAGCATGTTCTTTGCTCCCTGTTTGAGGAAGCATACGGTCTGCTTGCTCTCCTCCGACTACAAGAGTTGTAGCTTTAGGATCTTCTGCAAATCCTTGTGAAACAAATTGAGGTCCATAAGATACAGCTAGTGTAAGATGAGATTGCTCTTGTCTTGCTGATCCTGTTTGCGTCTGCTCTTCTTTTTCAGGAAGAGTTTGGCTTGGTTGGACAAAGTATTCTGGGCTTGGTAGCGTATATTCTTCCTTGTAGTGCACTTCTGGTGCTACTAGAGCAGCACCTTCAACTTCTGGCAATTTCGAATAGTCAGTATCTGTTGCACTCGGTACATAGGCTGCCTTTTGGGCGCGGGTCTTTTCAACAATTGGAATCGCAGCCTGGATAGAATCTGTCTTGAAGGTCACTTCATATGGATGCTCCACCGTTAAATCAGACGGGTCATAGGTGTTAAAGACTAGAGCTAACTTGTGACCTTTCTTAACCGTATAGAGATTTGGTTGGAGATAAACCGTGTAATCGTGGTATTCCCCAACCTTTGGCTCGATGCTTGCGCGAGAGCTTGCTGAATCGTAGCCAGACTTAGGATTCGCAAGGTTGATCCAGCCTTTTGCGATCACCTTGTACTTGGTCTTGATGGTTTCGTATTCGGCAACAGATAGGTTGCTTAAATTGCTTCCCATCCAGAAACCGTCTGCTGTTTTATCTTGCTTGACGCTACCATTTCCTACCACGTCAAAATCCTCATCTGCCACATCTACCAAGAGAGCGTTGATTTGGAAATTCTTTCCTTGACCTTTGGCAAGAGCTGCCTTGAAATGAACGGGGATGTGACCCTTGATCGTAGTGTCCTCAGTAACATCAGAAACAAAGGTCAGATTGGCCTTAGAAGAGGCTTTACTGACCGTCTCATTACGGTTAGCAATCTCAACACCTGCAGCCGCATAGTCACTAGAAATGGTTTCTTCTAGCCGTTTAGAGCTTGCATTCAAGAAGAGACGTTGACTGCTCTTCCAGTTATCATAGCTGGTCCACTTGCTTGGATCATAGTTGTTTTGAGCTAGAACCGCTGGCAAGCTTTCGACGTGATTGTCCACTCCATAGAGGTAATGGGTCAGCCAGATATTGAGCAGGTCATAAAAGTCCTGACCATTGGCAGTGATGCCGTATCCCCGTGACATAGCCGCTGGGTAGACGTGATCTCCTTGGTGGAGATAGAGCTTAACATCTTGGCCTGCTTTCTTGAGGGCATCGTACATGAGTTCAAAGTGTTTGGTCTTAACATTGTCATCATTCAAGCCATGGACGATCAGGGCGCTGGTCTTGAGATTTTCTGGATGAAGGGTATAATCCCGCTCCTTCCAGACATCGCTGTAGTTACGATCATGGGCGTACTGGTCCTTGTTCAGTTGGTTGATGTAGTTGGAATAGTTTTGCCAAATACCTGCCCAATCATCTTGGTCCAGCATCCGTGTGCTAACATAAAGGGAGAGCCATGAAAGGTCACTATAAGGTGCATTGCCAAACTGGGTTCCTTGGCTATTGAAATAATCATACCAAGAGGCGATTCCTGCTGCTGGAACGATGGTCTTTAGGCCTTCTACGCCTGTCGCTGCCACACCAAAGGTCGTGGTTCCAGCCCAGGAGAGACCCGTCATAGCGACATTACCAGTAGCCCAGTCGGCCTTGATTTCGACATTGCTGGTCTTGTCGGTGTAAGCCTTGCGTTTACCATTAACCCATTCGATGATATTCTTGAAGGCATTGATTTCGAGATCAGACCCCGTCGTGTTAAATCCTTCTGATCCCTTGGTACCAAGTCCGGCACTCGAGATAAAGGCATAGCCTCTGACCAAGAAATAGTCATACCAGTTCAGATCTTCGTAGTCATAGATGTACTCGTAGGGACTGTAGTAATACCAATCCGATGCCTTTGCTTTTTTGGCGGCATCTACTGTTGTTTCACTGCTTACTGGCTGTCTCTTTGCAGGTTGGCTGTGCAGTTTCTTCATATCGTAGCTACCATCCGTTGGAAGCCCCAAACTTTCAAGAGTCACGTAGTTTTCGTCTAGTGTCCCCGCTACGTAAGGGCGCGCTTCGAGAATAGTGGCTGCCTTAAAATCGCCTTGCGCTACTGCTTTTGGTAGTTGAACAATGGCTTTGACTAAGTCAGGCTTGCCATCTGCATCGGTATCGTAGTCTGTTTCGACATAGACTGGGAAACGTACAATTTGGCTGTCTTCATATTTGTAGTCTTGGTCTTCTTTTTCTCCCGTCGTATAAGGGAAAATAGGCTGGGCACGACCATTTAAAAAGAGCGGACTTTTCTTTTCAGCCCGGTAGGCATCGTAGAGTTTCTTAGCTGTTTCGTACATCTTGGCCAATTCTGGCTGACTAACCTTACGAGTCAGATCTTCTGATTTTTCAATCAAGCCTAAACTCTTGGCAAAGCGTTCGCGATCTGCTTGGCTTTGGCCCAATTGGCTAGGATCTGTTGCTGCCCATTGAAGCAAGCCATTAACAGCATCTTGGACCGTCAACTCTTTAGAGGCCTGATCCGCTACAAGGGTTGAACCTGTGACTTTTGCTAAATCCTGACTTGTTGCCGGAGCTTCTGAAGGAGGAGCAGATTGAGGTGCAGCTTCCCTGTTGGTTGTTGCTGGAGTTGCTACTGGAACCGTAGGCTCACTTTGTCTTGTGTGTTCTTCTGTATCAGGGGCTACTTGATTTGCACCTGCCGTTCGATCCAGCGATGCCTCATTCGAGCTCGCTCCTTCTTCACTAGTGGCAGTACTTGTGTCACTTGTTGTCGGTCTTGCTTCAGTAGATGGAGTATGGACCACTTCTGTCGATGGGGCTAACTCTTCCGTTTGCTCATCTGCTGCTACTACTTGATGCAAGACCATCGGCGCGATCAGTAAGCTCGATGCGACAATGGAAACCATTGTTTTCTTTTTCATGTCAATCTCCTCACTTTTTGTAATCAACACTCCTATTATACTATGTAAGCGTTTTTAGATCAAATAGATATTCAAATGATCCCACAAAAAACCGAGGCATCAGCCTCGGTTATCGATTCTTATTTGACATGTTTCTTAAGATCTTCTTGTGCTTTTTTGTTTGACTCTGCTTGTTCTTTTTGCCATTTTTCAAGGGCTTTGTTGTAGTCAGCAGTTGTCACAGCTTTATCTTGGAGTTTCATTCCTTTGTAGATCACGTGGTCTTTTCCTTTACCACCAGTCCATGCAAATGGAGCTGAGAATGGTTCGATACGTGTCAAGAATGGACGTCCAGTTGATGAAGAAGTTGGCATAACAAGAGCACTATCTGTCAACCAAGCTTGCGCTGCCGCATATTTTTCATAGCGTTTGTTGACGTCTTGTGTTTCTGCACCAGCATCTTTGATCATCTTTTCAAAGTCGTACAGACCAACTTTTTTAGCTGCTTCATTGTTTTCACTTGGGTCAAATCCAAGGAAAGTCTTAGTATTTTCACCAGATGAAGCTTTCAAGATATCCATGTAAGTTGATGGGTCTTGGTAGTCAGGGCTCCATCCAACATTATCAGAGAGATCCCAGTCTTCGCCAGCCGCATTTGGCGCAAAGAGGGTCACATTTTGAAGGTCTTCTTTCGAAAGCATTTGGATATCGATGACGATATTTTCTTTACCAAGTGCTTCTTCAACAGATTGTTTGAAGGATTGTACCCGTTGAACTCTTGATGGTGTGGTTTGGTCTACAGGCATATCGATATGAATTGGGAATTTCACACCTTCTGCTTCCAAGGCAGTCTTCGCTTTTGCAAACTCTTCCTTCGCTTTCTTAGCATCGAAGAGACCATTTTGACCATCGTCTAGTTTAGTAGATTTCCACTCATCTCCGTAGGTATCCAATTGAGTTTTCACCATTTCACCAAAGGTCTTGCCATTAGCTTGGACAAATGTTGGTGGAATGTAGAGGTTACGGATGATCTTGCTTGCTCCGTCTTTTCCGTTCAATTGAGCAGCATACGCTTCACGGTTGAAGGCAAAGCTGATCGCTTGACGGAAGTCCTTGTTCAAGAGAGCTTTCTTAGTAGATTGTTTTTCTTCATCGGTCTTCTTAGCAGTGTGTTTGTAAGATTGACGGTCGATGTTGGTACCAATAACATAAGAAGCGGCATCTTGAGGAGTGTAGGTGATTTCATCTTTGAATTCTTTGGCTTGCTCTGAGTAACCAGATCCAGTTGGGAAGAGTTTTGCCAAGCTAAGAGCATTATCAGCAAATGATTTGGCCAATTTACTTTGGTCTTGTCCATCGTAGAATTCCAATTTTACATCTGAGATGTAAACCTTGTCTTTATCCCAGTAGTTTTCATTCTTGGTCATTTCGATAGAAGATTTTGAAGTAAAGCTCTTCAAGATGTATGGACCATTGTAAAGAAGGGAGCTAGTATCACTTGCTTGGGCGAATTTATCCCCTTTTGATTTCACGAATTTTTCGTTGACAGGGAAAGTGATCCCAAGAGTCAATTTAGAGTTCCAGTAAGATTCTGGTTGGTTCAAAGTGATTTGAAGGGTATGATCATCAACTGCTTTTACTCCTACAGCTGAGAAATCTTTATTTTTACCACTGACGTAGTCATTCAAGCCTTTGATAGAATCTTGGATGATGTAGAGCATTTCTGATTTGTTATCAGCCGCATATTTGATCCCTGTGACGAAATCTTTAGATGTTACATCCGCATACTCTTCGCCTTCTGAATCATACCATTTAGCATCGTCACGAAGTTTATAAGTATAAGTCAAGCCATCTTGCGAAACTGTCCAATCTTTTGCAAGAGATGGAATCAAGTTCCCGTATTTATCATTTTCAAACAAACCATCAATCAAGTTTCCAGTGATATCGTGGGTTGCTGCTTTACCAGATGTGATATAGTTTAGGTTTTCTGGCTCAGTCTCATAGACATATGAGAATTTTTGACCGTTGCTTGAGCTAGATGATTTAGAACCACCCGAACAAGCTGCTAGGATACCTGCTGAAAGGAGGGCAACTCCCGCAAGTGCAATGACATTTCTTTTTTTCATGTAAAACTCCTTAAGAAATTTTAAGTTTATTTTAAGATTATACCACAAAGATTTTCAGAAGAAAAGGAATTTTCAGAAAATTTTAGTTATATAAAAAAACTACTCCGAAGAGTAGTTCCAATTTTTAATCTACTAATTCGCTCTTAAGGTAGGCATCAACCATGCGCTCTGTTGCGACTACAGAATCCAAGTGGGTCCGCTCATACGAGTGGCTAGACTCGATCCCAGCTCCGAGAAGAGCATGTTTGACTTCTGCTCCTGCGCTCATGGCTGCAGAGGCATCTGATCCATAGAAAGGATAGATATCCAACTTATAAGGGATTTCTTGGGCTTTTGCAAGAGCTACCAAATGCTGACGGAATTCGTAATGATATGGTCCAGAAGCGTCTTTGACACAGATGGATACCGTGTATTCATCCGTCGCTTGGTCATCTCCCATAGCTCCCATGTCCACTGCCAAGTATTCGACCACTTCAGCCGAAATACTTGAATTAGCCCCATGCCCCACTTCTTCAAAGACTGAAAAGGCAAAGGTAGTCGTTACTGGCAATTGGATCTGTTCTTCCTTATACACGCGCAGAAGATTCAAGAGAATCGCCGCACTCACCTTGTCATCTAAGTGGCGAGATTTGATAAAGCCAGTGTCTGTCACAATGGTCCGAGGATCAAAGCTGACAAAATCACCCACTTCAATGCCAAGGGCACGGGTTTCATTCTCATTGGTCACTTTTTCATCCAGACGGACTTCCATATTGTCCTGGGTCCGCTCGACAGTTCCCGCATCCTTGTAGACATGGCAAGAAGTCTGATGGACCAAAATCGTACCCGAATGGATCTTTCCTGTATTGGCTACATGGACTGTACAATTTTCCCCTTCAATCATATTCCAAGGGAAACCACCGATACGGTCCAGCTTGAGGCGGCCATCTGCTTTCACCGCGCGGACAATAGCCCCCAAGGTATCCACATGGGCTGTGACGTAACGTTGCTTGTCTGTGATCACACCAGGGACGGTCACATTCACCCCACCCTTAGCAGTCCGAGTTACTTCGTACCCAAAGCCTTCAATGGTTTTGACCAAGTAGTCTGCGATCTCACGTGTATAACCGGTCGGGGAAGGAATGGCTGTCAATTCCTTCAAATAAGTCACTGTCTGATTCATAGTGCCTCCAAATATGTTTTTCTTTATTCTAGCATGAAATAGGTGGAATAGCTAGAGGAGATGTTACAGAGAAGCGTTTTTCAACTCTTCCCGCACTTGCATTAAGAAAAGGCCTAGCTTGTTCTTCCCAGAGCCATCTCCCCCATCAGCCCAGTAGGCGTCGTTTCGCGTATGTTCGATAATGATGTCATCTCCTGTCGCCAGCAATTCCCTTGCGATTTCTGGATTTTGGCTAAATTTCATCCGAAGGGCCTGAAGCATCACCTCATCTTTGATCTCTTCCCAATCTGGTCTCAAGGGATTTTGACGATTGCGTCCCTCTAAGGCAGCATCCATTGGAGATGCTATCTGACGAATTTTCTCTTGAATTTCGGGCACTAAAAACTTTTGTGCTTGAAAATAATGCTCTGATGTTGGCCAGATTCTGCTACCATCTGAAAAAGTATAGGGAGCAAAATTGGACATAAAACCATAATCATCATTTACTTTATAAAATTTAATTTCTTTCACCTTTATCCTCGATTCCAAAATCTCCCAATGATTTTTGCTTTTCTTTTAATAACTGTGTCACATAATCAGGCTCTACCTTTAAGAATAGCTTCAAGGTATCATGAATTCGCCAATAATTATCCTCAGGTTTGTCCATAATGGTTGAAAGGAAGTGTTTCAAATAGGGGATGTATTCAGAAAAACCATTATCCTCAACTAAGTAGTAAAAATATGAAATATCATAATAACTTTTTCCTGCCTGCTCTATAATTTGACAGACATAAGGAAATATATCTTTCCTCGCTTGATCGCCATTACCACTATCTGACTGAGTAGCCCAGTAGCTTTTAAGGGCATCTAATATGATCCGATTGGTATCATCATAGCCATACAGACGATGCGAAATCATCCACTCTAATTGCCCTTGACTAAACATCTGGGTCAAGACATCAAAGCCCTCTCTAATTCCCCAAATGGTCAACACTCTAGAGACTTGAAAGCGTATATAGTCATCATCACTGTCCAACAATGAAGTCAACTTTTGAATCGTTTCTTCAGGAACATCCTCTAGATCAACATCTTCCAATATGTCTGCATAATCAACCCCTTCAGGGACTTTATAAAATAAATCTTCAAATTCTTTATTGTTCATCACTTCTCCATTATTTGGGGAATTATTTCAACATCAATCCTCTAAAGTCACTGGAAAAATGTCTTCCCCTCTTTTCATTCTTTCTTCCATTTCTTTCCATTCAAGAACTAATTTATACAGTTCTTCAGTTGGAATAAAGCAAGGGTCTCCTAAAAGTTCTTCCTCAAATTGGAAATAAACTTCTGTTATTTCTTTTCCAACTTCGATTCCCAATAAATTACCATCGAAAGCGTACTCTTCCATATTCCCGGTAATTACATTCTCCAAAGCTTCTAGAACATCCGAGTAAAAATTATGAACCTCAGAATTTAAAAAATTCGACAGGGATTGAAATTTTTGATCAGTTAACTTCAAGATCATCATCTGATCTGTTCGCTCATTTCCTAAAGCGACTATGGAATACGTTCTTTTCATCATTTTTACCTTGATAAATTGCAAAATCATTGAGCTATCTCAGACCAGAATGCAATCTGTGGTAAGACTGTTAGCTCAGTTCCCTGTGTTATTGTTTTACCTTTTAAGAAATCTGTTAAACTTGCTGAATAATAAATAATTTCTGATCCAACAATTGAGAATACTGGCGAAATCGCAGTAGGTTCACAAGCAATAAATCGATGGCCAACTATTGGCATTAAAGCTGGTGCAGATTTCATTTTACTTTTTATAAAATGATGAACCTCATGAATGGTATTTGGACATTCTCCCCAGTTATCATTCCATTCAATATCATCTATTTCATCCGTAATCTCCCCCATCACTGATTCCATTTGTTTCTTTAAGTAGTCAGTGTTTTCTCTTGAAAAATCTGCCCAATTATGCCATCCATTTGGGAGTTGTTCAAGATCACGATACACTTGCTCAAATTCAAGAGGCAAAACCACCCCATAAATTTCTCCAATTTTTGTAAAGACTTCATCTGTATATTTGCTAAACATATGCTACCGTATTCTATTAAATGTTTGATAGTGATCTTCTATTCTATCATAAAAGAGGGAGTTGTTCTGATTGTTGCCCAATAATAAGAACTATTTTGATTGTTTATATAAGAGTTCCAGTAATTGTCGACATTTTTCGTCAATCAATTCTCTATTAGCCAGCTGTTGAATCCATTTTTCTGGGATGCCTTCCAGTTGATAGTGGGCTCCAGCCAAGGTACCTGTAATGGCACCGATGGTATCGGTATCCCCTCCAAGATTAACAGCTTTTAGAACAGCTTCTTCAAAACTCTCTGTTGTACCCAAACACCAGAGACAAGCCTTCAAGGTATCAACAACATAGCCTGTAGAAGCAATATCTTCCCTAGATTTTTGATAAAATTCTCTATAAAATATTTCAACAAAATGTTCTTGATACTCTTCCCAGTATTCTGGTTTTTTCTTGAAGTAATCTTCAAAATAAGGTTTTGATTGACAAAGTAATTTTTCTAAACGAATGTTAAGAAGAAAACCGATTAAAAGTTGGACATAAAGAATAGATGCCACGATAGACCTTGGATGAGCATGGGTCAGCTTAGTATATTGCTCAATTATTTTTGATCTATAACTGAAATCAAAATTTTCATATAAGAGCAAAGCTAAGGGGGATATCCTCATCAAAGCTCCATTGCCATTATCTCTCTCACTAGTTCCTCCACATTTCTCTGGAGAGACTCCTGCCAAATACCGTTCAATCGCCTGATTAGTCGCAACACCAATATCAAAACAATATCCAAAAGGTGTGAGGTAGCCCTGACGATAATCTACAAACTTATCCATCAACCCATTCAAATCAGAATCCTCACATAGGTGTTCAATAAGTGCTAAGGATAAAGAAGTATCATCTGACCAGGTGCCAGCTGGTTGATTATAGGTTCCATAACCCACCATATCTGAAATATGATAGGTATCTCTATCTCTGAATTCTACAGGGACTCCCAATGCATCACCTATTGCTAGACCAAAGATAACAGAATTTATCTTTTGTTTAAGATTATATCTTCTATACTGATTTGAATCATCTTCCCATTTATCTCTTAATCTCATAGACTTCTCCTATTTTATTAAATCCATTTTTAGAATAATATTATCAACTTTATCTATACCCTTTATTAAGAATTTTGAATTTCTTGGCGACAATAACTCATTTTTATTAGGAAAGATACTGAAAGTGTTAACCATTCCTCAAATCTCTGCGACATTGCTAGCTTGGATAGCTTCTAATAAAAGTTCTCTATAATTTTTTATTTGATAATCTCACTTAATTATTTCCCGTTTATAAGTAGGTTGGTTTCATTATATCCTTACTTTACTTAAGTGGTGATACATAATCATCTGGAAGTTTGCCTCTCCAGTCAATCCATTTTTGTTCAGCAAGCGGAATTAATCTTTCAAGCTCTTCCTGAGTAAATAATTCCCAACTCTTAGGATTAGCTATTAATGGAGTTAAGCCTTTTAATATAAATTGTTTCTCACTAGCTTTCTTTTCTTCTTCCGTTGGTGGCCAACGATCGGTCTTAATCTTCCAAGATATTTCGAGTAGCGATCTCTCTCCACTTTCTAATAAGGCAAACAGCTCATTTGGTAATTCATAAACTACACGCTGAGGGGCAATTCCTCCCTCCTCAGTAACGTAATAAAAATGATTACCATCTCTCCAGAT
>CAKPZX010000032.1 GCA_934215455.1 uncultured Streptococcus sp. | reverse complement strand
GGTGGATTCTGGCGTTGATACCGGTAAGGTCATCAAACAAGTCCGTGTGCCACGCCTTGAAGGTGATACCCTTGATACTTTCGAAACTCGCATCCACGAAACAGAGTACAAGCTCTATCCAGAAGTGTTGGATAGTTTGGGAGTTGCACGAAAATAAGAAAGCCCTAGAGCTGAAAGATAATTTTCGACTGTAGCAGATAAAGAACTTTTTTAAAAAAAGGAAAAGAAAGAAAATGACTAAACGAGCACTTATTTCAGTCTCAGACAAAGCGGGCATTGTTGAATTTGCCCAAGAACTCAAAAAACTCGGTTGGGATATCATCTCAACAGGTGGTACTAAAGTTGCCCTTGACAATGCTGGGGTAGACACTATCGCCATCGACGATGTGACTGGTTTCCCAGAAATGATGGACGGTCGTGTGAAGACTCTCCACCCAAATATCCACGGTGGTCTCCTCGCTCGTCGTGACCTCGATAGCCACCTTCAAGCGGCTAAAGACAATAATATCGAATTGATTGACCTTGTTGTGGTCAACCTTTACCCATTCAAGGAAACCATCCTTAAACCAGACGTGACTTACGCGGATGCGGTTGAAAATATCGATATTGGTGGGCCATCTATGCTTCGTTCAGCAGCGAAAAACCACGCTAGCGTAACAGTTGTGGTAGACCCTGCTGACTATGCTGTGGTTTTGGACGAATTGGCAGCCAACGGCGAAACAAGTTACGAAACTCGCCAACGTTTGGCAGCGAAAGTCTTCCGTCACACAGCAGCCTATGATGCTTTGATCGCAGAATACTTCACAGCTCAAGTGGGTGAAGAAAAACCTGAAAAACTCACTTTGACTTATGACCTTAAGCAACCAATGCGTTACGGTGAAAACCCTCAACAAGACGCAGACTTCTACCAAAAAGGTTTGCCAACGGCTTACTCAATTGCTTCAGCTAAACAGCTTAACGGTAAAGAATTGTCATTCAACAATATCCGTGACGCTGATGCCGCTATCCGTATCATCCGTGATTTCAAAGACCGTCCAACAGTTGTGGCTCTCAAACACATGAACCCATGTGGTATCGGTCAAGCTGACGACATCGAAACAGCTTGGGACTATGCTTATGAGGCTGACCCAGTATCAATCTTTGGTGGTATTGTAGTCCTCAACCGTGAAGTTGACGCTGCGACAGCTAAGAAAATGCACGGTGTCTTCCTTGAAATCATCATTGCACCAAGCTACACAGACGAAGCGCTTGAAATCTTGACAACTAAGAAGAAAAACTTGCGGATCCTTGAGCTGCCATTTGACGCTCAAGATGCTAGCGAAGTGGAAGCAGAATACACCGGTGTTGTTGGTGGTCTCCTCGTTCAAAACCAAGACGTGGTGAAAGAAAGCCCAGCTGACTGGCAAGTGGTGACGAAACGCCAACCAACTGAGACAGAAGCAACAGCTCTTGAGTTTGCTTGGAAAGCTATCAAGTACGTCAAATCAAATGGTATCATTGTGACCAATGACCATATGACACTTGGTGTTGGCCCTGGTCAAACTAACCGTGTGGCTTCAGTCCGCATCGCTATTGACCAAGCCAAAGACCGTCTTGACGGCGCTGTTCTTGCGTCAGATGCCTTCTTCCCATTTGCAGATAACGTGGAAGAAATTGCTAAAGCAGGGATCAAAGCGATCATCCAACCAGGTGGCTCTGTCCGTGACCAAGAGTCAATCGAAGCGGCTGATAAATACGGCTTGACAATGATCTTTACAGGAGTCAGACATTTTAGACATTAATGGTTATTTAAAAATTAGCTCGTTATCAACTATCATGAATGACTGATCGCTAACAAAAAGAGAAGATGCAAGTGGTCTTCTCTTTTTGTGTGGCTAAAATAATAAGCATTTTAGTTTTAGAAATTATTAAAATGATTTGTTGGAGTTGCTCAGGACTAATCTCGAAAAACTCAGCTTCTCACTTAACTATCTTTCATTCTTTTTATGGTGTTTAAAGCTGTAGCGACCAACTCGTTAACAGACATTGACTGGTGATCTGTTTTTAACCATTCATCAAAAATATTGTAGAGACCGCCGGTAATGAATCGACTATCATAGGTGATTTGTTTTTGATTAGTGTTTGTGATGTGCCAAGGTGCCATAAAAGTGCTATAAGCAGCAGGAAGCTTATCATAAGCCCTTTGCAAGATAAGCACGAGCAGGTTTGCATCCTGTAAAATCTTTAATGACTCAGTGTACTGGCTCCAATACTGAAAGAAAAAGTTTACTAAATCCTCAAAATTAGTCAGTTTTTCTGTTTGAAGTTCGATGAAATAGTCTTGGATTAAGCGGTCTAAATAGTTCGTAAGAACCTGCTCTTTTGAATGATAATAACGATAAAACGTGCGCCTAGCAATCTGAGCGTGCTCACTGAGTTCTGCAATGCTGATATTATGCAGGGATTTCTTAGTTGCTAATAAATCGAACAAGGCTTCTTCCAGCCATTGCCGTGTTTGATATTCCATAGTAGAGTTCTCCTTTCCTGTCACACTTTTGTTCAAACTGTGCCAATTTCGCTGAACCTCTTGTTTTTGTAACAGTTTGTCTTTATACTAAAAGTGTTGCGCGCGATGTATGATTATCATTTATGCTTAACATTGTACAATTGTTAGTTGTTATTAAGGAGGTAAAGATATGGGCATTTTTTTTTGATGTTTGGATGCTACCTATTTTATTTATTTTACACGATTTTGAAGAAATGATCTTTATGCCCTTGTGGAAAAAACGGTATCGTCAAAAGTTAGTGGCTTTTAAGAAACCATTCTTTGGTTCTGTTACGCAGGGCTCTGCCTTTGCAGTAGGTGTTTTAGAGGAGTTTATCATTTTGCTGTTTATTTCTGGTCTTTGTCAAATGACCCACAACACCGTACTCTATTTAGCTTTTGTAATAGCTTATACATCTCATTTCATGATCCATTATATCATGTGTCTGCAATTTAGAGGTTATGTTCCCGGGGTTGTCACAGTAACTCTAGAATTACCCATTGTTTTAATGATCATTTTCCACTATTGGCCTTCTGAAATGTCCCTGTTGTCAGTCATTGTCTACCTTTTCATAGCGATGGCATTAGCATATACGAATCTTAAAGTCATGCACCAAATCATGCCAAAAATTCAAATAAGTCTAGAAAAGTACATGAAATAGAATTCAACAGTATCCGTGACCAAGAGTCAATTGAAGCGGCTGATAAATACGGCTTGACCATGATCTTCACAGGCGTGAGACATTTCAGACATTAATCAAATAAGGCACGCATCAATGGATGGTGCCTTTTTTGTTGGTTATGAAGACCTTAATTTGGGTAGATATAGGTGACGGTTCCCCAGATGGGGTTGGTTGGATCGAACCAACCGCGGAAGTTGTCGATATAGCGGTGGCCGTTGTAGTTAGCCTCTTGGATCTGAATTTTTTGGTCATGTTCGACGTCTGTAACCAAGGCAACATGGCCATATCCCCCATTGTCCCAACAGGCGATAGCACCGATCTCTGGGGTATCTCCTGTCCGGAATCCAGCAGCGCGTGCACTAGCTGCCCACATGCCACCATTTCCCCACCAGTTGTGGGCCCAAGGGGCTAATTCTTTGGCTCCCCAGGTACACTCACCAATGGGGTAGGTGTTTCCCGGGTGTGTTGCGAGTGGAGTGAGCTTTGGCTTTGCCTTTTCCACTTGAAAGGTAGTGGGGAATAGCCCTTTTAGTTGTCCTTGGCTTTTCTGATAGACATGTAGGTGAAATAGCCCATTTCCCTTGTGTTTTTGAGCCTGAAAGTGAAGTTGGAAATGTCCAGGTGCAATCTTCTTTGCGGGATACCAGACCAGATCATCCTGCCCATTTTCTTCAGACCAGATGGGGAAGACAATTTCGTCAACGTCTTCGAATAACTTTAGGTCTACCTCAAATTCTTGTGAGGAGATGGGTGTGATCGTGATTTTTGGCTGGGAAGAAGCCAGGTCTTTTTGCTGGACGCTGGTCGTGAGAGGGTAAAGACCGGTTAGCTGTTCATTTGCCTCCACCCCATAGACATACACATGATAAAGTCCGGCTTGATCAGAGTGGTTGGTTAAAGGCACTTGTAGGTCAAATCCTTTGTCACTGCGTTCCACAGGATACCAAATCAGGTCATCTTGGCCATTTTGGTCAGACCAAACGGGAACTTGGATCTTTTGATACTTATCCGGGACGTTTCCAAGATGAATCATCAGCTGCCCTTTTTCGGCATAGATAGCATTGGTCGTTTGATCTGCATGAGCAATAGAGGCTTGCATCCCCCATGTCGCACAAGTCAGTACGACAAATTTTTTGATTGTTTGCATAATACTCCTTTTCGTCAATTAGTAGGTCTCACCTATACTATTCGGAAAAAAATGAGAAATAGGAGAAAATAGCAAAAAATGTTTGGATTCTACTGAAAATAGGAGACTTTTGCTGAAATCATTAGAATAAAACGAACGATTATGATATAATTTAATAAAATAATTCGCAAAAGAGGTTCGAGATGAAACTTTTGGTTGTTGGATCTGGCGGTCGTGAGCATGCGATTGCTAAGAAATTGTTGGAGTCTACAGACGTTGAGCAGGTTTTTGTGGCTCCTGGTAATGACGGGATGCGATTAGATGGTCTGGATTTGATCAATATCGGAATTTCCGAACATTCTAAGCTGATTGACTTCGCAAAAGTCAATGATATTGCTTGGACCTTTATCGGTCCAGATGATGCCCTTGCGGCTGGAATCGTGGATGATTTCAATGCAGCTGGTCTCAAGGCTTTTGGCCCAACCAAGGCTGCGGCTGAGCTGGAGTGGTCCAAGGATTTTGCTAAAGAAATCATGGTCAAATACGACGTTCCGACAGCAGCCTACGGGACCTTCTCAGATTTCGAGGAAGCCAAGGCCTACATCGAAGAAAAAGGTGCTCCAATCGTGGTCAAGGCAGACGGTTTGGCCCTTGGGAAAGGTGTCGTCGTTGCGGAGACAGTTGAGCAAGCCGTCGAAGCCGCTCATGAGATGCTTTTGGACAATAAATTCGGTGATTCAGGTGCGCGTGTGGTCATCGAGGAATTCCTTGACGGGGAAGAGTTCTCTCTCTTTGCCTTTGTCAATGGGGACAAGTTCTACATCATGCCAACGGCTCAGGACCACAAACGTGCCTATGATGGCGACAAGGGTCCTAACACTGGTGGGATGGGTGCCTATGCGCCAGTTCCTCACTTGCCACAGAGCGTGGTTGACACGGCGGTTGACACTATTGTCAAGCCAGTTCTTGAAGGTATGATTAAAGAAGGTCGTCCTTACATTGGTGTCCTTTACGCTGGACTTATCTTGACAGCTGACGGCCCTAAAGTCATCGAGTTCAACTCACGTTTTGGTGATCCTGAAACACAAATCATCTTGCCTCGTTTAACATCTGACTTTGCACAAAATATCACTGACATTTTGGAAGGCAAAGAGCCAGCCATCACTTGGACGGACAAGGGTGTGACACTAGGCGTGGTTGTAGCCTCAAACGGCTACCCACTCGCTTATGAGAAGGGTGTCAAACTTCCAGCCAAGACAGAGGGCGACATCATCACTTACTATGCTGGTGCTAAATTCGCTGAAAATGGCCAAGATCTCCTCTCAAACGGAGGACGTGTTTACATGCTAGTCACAACAGCAGACACCGTCAAAGACGGCCAAAACATTATCTACAACGAACTCAACAAACAAAACACAGAAGGCCTCTTCTATCGAAATGATATCGGTAGCAAGGCTAACAAATAATTAGCGACCGCAGGTCGTAAAAGGCGAGCGAAAGCGAGCTAATGAGCGACAATCACCACTGTTGTGAAAAAACGATTGGCTAATAAAGCCAATCGTTTAGGGAAATCGGAAGACTTAAGGCTTCCGATTTAGGCATGAGACACCTTTGGTGGCTGCTGCCGTCCCTCACAACCTAAGGTGATTGTCAAAAAAGGAAGAAAAAGGAAAAATTATGACTAAACCAGTAATTTCCATTATCATGGGCTCAAAATCTGACTGGGCAACCATGCAAAAAGCTGCTGAAGTCCTCGATAACTTCGGCGTCGCTTACGAAAAGAAAGTTGTTTCCGCCCATAGGACGCCTGACCTCATGTTCAAACACGCCGAAGAAGCACGTAGCCGTGGCATCAAGGTCATCATCGCAGGTGCGGGTGGCGCAGCTCACTTGCCAGGGATGGTCGCAGCTAAAACGACCCTTCCGGTTATCGGCGTACCAGTCAAATCACGTGCCCTTAGCGGTGTAGATTCACTTTATTCCATCGTTCAGATGCCAGGTGGAGTGCCTGTCGCAACTATGGCGATCGGTGAAGCAGGTGCGACTAACGCGGCCCTCTTTGCCCTCCGCCTTCTTTCGGTAGAGGACCAGGCTATTGCGACAGCGTTAGCGGATTTCGCAGAAGAACAAGGAAAAATCGCAGAGGAGTCTACAAATGAGCTCAACTAAAACCATTGGGATTATCGGTGGTGGCCAGCTCGGTCAGATGATGGCAATCTCAGCTATCTACATGGGGCACAAGGTTATCGCACTGGATCCAGCAGCTGATTGCCCAGCCTCTCGTGTGGCGGAAATCATCGTAGCTCCTTACGACGACGTGGATGCCCTTCGTCAGTTGGCAGATCGCTGTGATGTTCTCACTTATGAATTTGAAAATGTGGATGCTGACGGTTTGGATGCCGTTATCAAAGATGGACAACTCCCACAAGGGACAGACCTGCTTCGCATCTCCCAAAATCGCATTTTTGAGAAGGACTTTCTTTCCAACAAGGCACAAGTCACTGTGGCTCCTTACAAGGTCGTGACCTCAAGCAAAGACTTGTCAGATATCGACCTCTCGAAAAACTATGTTCTCAAGACGGCGACCGGTGGTTACGATGGCCATGGTCAGAAGGTCATTCGTTCAGAAGAAGATTTGGAAGAAGCCTATGCGCTAGCTGACTCGGCAGACTGTGTCTTGGAAGAATTTGTCAACTTTGATCTTGAAATTTCGGTCATCGTGTCTGGAAATAGCAAGGATGTGACAGTCTTCCCCGTTCAGGAAAATATCCACCGCAACAACATTCTTTCAAAAACTATTGTGCCCGCTCGCATTTCAGAAAGTCTAGCTGAAAAAGCCAAGGCCATGGCAGTGCGAATCGCAGAACAACTGAACTTGTCTGGTACACTTTGTGTAGAAATGTTTGCGACGGCTGATGACATCATTGTCAACGAAATCGCGCCACGACCGCACAATTCAGGACATTATTCGATTGAAGCCTGCGACTTCTCCCAGTTTGACACGCACATCTTGGGTGTTCTCGGAGCACCACTCCCAGCAATCCACCTTCATGCGCCTGCTGTCATGCTCAATGTTCTCGGCCAACACGTCGAGGCTGCTGAAACATATGTGACAGAAAATCCAAGCGCTCACCTCCACTTATATGGTAAACTAGAAGCAAAGCACAATCGCAAGATGGGACATGTGACTTTGTTTAGTGATGTGCCAGATGAGGTTGAGGAGTTTGGGAAAGGGATTGATTTTTAAGTGAAAATAGCGATTCTAGGACTTGGAGTCATCGGGACCACTTATGCCTACGCCTTTCAAAAAGCAGGCCATCAAGTAGAGCACGTACTGAGAGATAGTAAGAAAAGCACTGCTCCGAAGGAGTTGTCGGTTGATCTGCTAGATGGTCGCTATCATTCCAAAGGTGAAAATAAACACGACACCTATGAGGTTCATGTGGCGGAAGCTGATTCGGAATACGATTTTATTTTTCTGAGTGTGCGTCATGGGCTTGTCAAAGAAGCTGTGGAGACCTTGCGAAAAAATAATATTAAAGGTACCCTCGTTTTCTTTTGTAATTTCTGGGATACTCGAAAAGAGGTCCAAGAGTGGGCAGGAGACTATGACTATATTCTAGCCTTTCCGACAGCGGGCGGTCACATGCAAGAGGACCATTTGGATGGTGTCTTGTTTGACCATTTAATGCTAGAAGGTGAGCAAAAAGCACACATTTCTAACTATGCTGATCTGACGGCTTTACTGACTTCTGCAGATTTGAAGTGGGAAGTGCCTCATGATATGGTCGAGTGGATTTGGATTCACATGGCGATTAACGCAGGTGTTACTTCGACAGCTGCGCGTTCTGGAAATCTGGAAAATCCAGAAGAATTGGCTTTGAACTTGATGAATAGTTCATCGGAATTATCATTGGCCATCAAGGCTATTCGAGAAGCTTTGAAAGTTGTAGAAGCGCGTGGTGTGAATTTGAAGCTTTACAAGGCAGAACTCTTACCCTACAAAATTCCAGCTTGGATAGCTGGCAAAGCCATGAAAGTCATGTTTGCGAAAAATGAGCTAACTCGAAAAATCATGACCTTACACAATGATAAACAGGACATCTTCTATTGTTGTCAAAGTGTTTATCAGACTGGTCAGGAGTTAGGTGTCAAGATGCCTATTCTGGAAGCAAATATGAAGGGCATTTCGATTTAGGAGGTTTTATGATTCAACTCATTGTCAACGCATTTGTCGAAAAAGAGAAGACTGGAGCAGTCGTCGAAGTCTTGTATGCTAGTAGCGATCACGAAAAAGTGAAAGCTAAGTATGAAGAGTTAGTTGTACGATACCCTGAAAACTATTTAGCCATCTATGATCTACCGTTAGATACGGATTTGAATACACTCGATCACTATCCATCTGTGTGGATTGGGAAAGAAGAATTTGAATAAAGCGACTGTTGGTTGCTAACAGATGTGATACATCAAAAGAAAGGAAAATAAAACAATGATCGAACGTTACTCTCGCCCTGAAATGGCGAACATTTGGACTGAAGAAAATAAATACCGTGCTTGGCTTGAGGTGGAAATCTTGGCTGACGAAGCATGGGCTGAATTGGGAGAAATTCCTAAGGAAGATGTGGCTTTGATTCGTGAAAAAGCGGATTTTGACATCGACCGTATTCTTGAAATCGAGCAGCAAACTCGTCACGATGTGGTTGCCTTCACACGTGCGGTTTCTGAAACGCTTGGTGAAGAACGTAAGTGGGTTCACTATGGTTTGACTTCTACTGACGTGGTAGATACTGCCTATGGTTACCTCTACAAACAAGCCAACGACATCATCCGCAAGGACCTTGAAAACTTCCTCAACATCATCGCTGACAAAGCGAAAGAACACAAGTTCACTATCATGATGGGTCGTACCCACGGTGTGCACGCTGAGCCTACAACTTTTGGTCTTAAATTGGCGACTTGGTACAGCGAAATGAAACGTAACATTGAGCGTTTCGAGCATGCGGCTGCTGGTGTGGAAGCTGGTAAGATTTCTGGTGCGGTTGGTAACTTTGCCAACATCCCACCATTCGTTGAAAAATACGTCTGCGACAAATTGGGTATCCGTGCTCAAGAAATCTCTACACAGGTCCTTCCTCGTGACCTTCACGCTGAGTACTTTGCAGTTCTTGCTAGCATCGCAACTTCTATCGAGCGTATGGCAACTGAAATTCGTGGTCTTCAAAAATCTGAACAACGTGAAGTGGAAGAGTTCTTTGCTAAAGGTCAAAAAGGGTCTTCAGCAATGCCTCACAAACGTAACCCAATCGGTTCTGAAAACATGACAGGTCTTGCGCGTGTTATCCGTGGTCACATGGTAACAGCTTATGAAAACGTAGCCCTTTGGCATGAACGTGATATCTCTCACTCATCAGCTGAGCGTATCATCGCACCAGACACAACCATCTTGATTGACTACATGCTCAACCGTTTCGGAAACATCGTTAAGAACTTGACAGTCTTCCCAGAAAACATGATTCGCAACATGAACTCTACATTTGGTTTGATCTTCAGCCAACGTGCCATGTTGACTTTGATTGAAAAAGGGATGACACGTGAGCAAGCTTACGACCTTGTTCAACCGAAGACTGCCCAATCATGGGATAACCAAGTAGACTTCAAACCACTTCTTGAAGCAGATCCAGAAGTAACTTCACGTCTCACTCAAGAAGAAATCGACGAAATCTTCAACCCAACTTACTACACCAAACGGGTGGATGAAATCTTCGAACGCATCGGTTTGGGTGACTAATCGCAAGAAAAAAGGGAATTTGAAAAATAGACGAAAAGAAGCAGAGGAATCTGCTTCTTTTTTAAACTTTTTATAGCTAAACTATCACTAATTATATATATTTTTAAAGAGGTCTTTAGAAATCGTTTTCAACATGCTATACTGGAGCTATAAAAAAGACCGAGATGTCTCAGTCTTTTTGGTTCTTAGTGATCGCGGTCACAGGAGATGAACTTGATCTTGTAGTAGTCACCGCGTTTATAGGTTTCCGTGTATTCAAGGATTTGGCCAGTCGCTTCTAGCTTGGTCGTCTTCACTTGTTTGACCGTTGGGAAATTTTCGTCGATCTTCAATACTTTAGCAACCTTGCTTGGTGTAGGAAAGACGATTTCGTTGACTTCTTCGAAGTGCTCATCATTCATATGAATGTGGTAGTCTTCTTTGAAGCGATCATAGATAGAGCTGTAGTATTCCAAATTTGGATAGTTTGGATTGATGTATTGTTCAGGAATATAGGTTTGGTGGAAGATATAGGTATCATCCCCTGTCTGGCGAGTCCGTTCGATCTTATAGTAGAATTGCGTTGGGTTGAGGCCTAGTTTGTCTAGGATGCTTAAGGTATTTCCACGTTTAATAGAGAGAACTTTGACTTTGGCCTTTTGGATTGGGAAAGTTTCAACATCTGAAAATTCAACCAGTTTGTGTTTTCGAGCGCGAGAAACAAAGGTTCCTTTTCCTTGCTGGCGGACAATGTAGCCATCAGCAGCGAGGTCGTTCAAAGCACGGACAACGGTGATAGAGCTGACATCATAAATTTTAATGAGTTCAGCTTCAGTATAAAATTTATCTCCATTTTCAAATTTTCCGGAGATAATTTGCTGCTTCAATTCATCTTTGATGTGTTGGTACTTTGGAATTGCCATAGTGCTACCTCTCTTTAGATTTCTCTTATTTAACCCTATTTTAACATATTTTTTATAAAAGTGTTGACATTTTTTAAATAATTTATTATATTAATAAATGAAAAGGGTTACATATAAGAAAGGGGGGCATTTATGGGAGTTTTTGAGATTCGCGATGCTTTCTATTTAAAAGATCAACCCTTCAAGATTTTATCCGGAGCGATCCATTATTTCCGAATTGACCCAGCAGACTGGTATCATTCCTTGTATAATCTAAAGGCTTTGGGTTTTAACACGGTTGAGACCTATGTCCCTTGGAATGCGCATGAACCCCGCAAAGGGGAGTTTGACTTTAGTGGCCGATTGGATCTAGAGCGTTTCATTCAAACAGCCCAGTCCCTAGGACTTTACGTGATTGTAAGGCCGTCGCCCTTTATCTGTGCAGAGTGGGAATTTGGTGGATTACCAGCCTGGCTCTTAGAAGAAGACCTGCGAATTCGCTCATCAGACCCAGCCTTTATCGAAGCAGTGGATCGTTATTATGATCGCTTGCTTGGCTTGTTGACACCCTACCAAGTGGATCAGGGTGGTCCAATCCTCATGATGCAGGTGGAAAATGAGTACGGCTCTTATGGAGAGGATAAGGATTATCTTCGTGCCATTCGGGATTTGATGAAGGAAAAAGGCGTGACCTGTCCCCTCTTTACATCGGATGGTCCATGGCGAGCAACGCTAAGAACAGGAACCCTGATTGAAGAAGACCTCTTCGTGACGGGAAACTTCGGTTCCAAAGCAGCCTATAACTTTGGTCAAATGAAAGAATTCTTTGACGAATACGGCAAAAAATGGCCCTTGATGTGTATGGAATTCTGGGATGGCTGGTTTACCCGCTGGAAAGAACCTGTGATTCAAAGGGATCCAGAAGAGTTGGCAGAAGCTGTCCATGAGGTCTTGGAGCTCGGCTCCATCAATCTCTACATGTTTCATGGCGGAACCAATTTTGGCTTCATGAATGGGTGCTCAGCTCGGGGGACGCTCGATTTGCCACAGGTGACGTCCTATGACTATGGGGCTTTGCTCAATGAGCAGGGCAATCCGACGGAGAAGTATTATGCTATTCAAAAGATGATGGCGACTTATTATCCGGAATACCCACAGCAGGAACCGCTCATCAAAGAGTGTTTGCCAGAACAAACTTTGCAATTGGCAGCCAAGACTAGTCTTTTTGGGAATTTGGACAATCTGGCTCAGGTTGAGACCAGTCTCTATCCGGAAAAGATGGAAGGGTTAGGGCAAACCACAGGTTATCTGCTATATGAGACAGACCTTGAGTTGGATGCGGAAGAAGAAAAACTGCGCATCATTGATGGCCGGGATCGGGTACAAATTTACCTGGATGATCAACATATAGCAACGCAATACCAAACAGAGATCGGTGAAGATCTTTTTATCAAAGGAAAAAAGAAAGCGGTTACGAATCTAAAAATCTTGCTTGAAAATATGGGTCGTGTCAACTATGGGCATAAGCTCTTAGCCGATAGCCAACACAAGGGCATTCGCACAGGTGTTTGTGTAGATTTGCATTTCCACCTTCATTGGAAGCAGTACCCACTGGATTTACAAGATCTCAGTCAGCTCGATTTTTCAAAGGAATGGCAGGCAGGTGCTCCAGCATTTTACCGATATGATTTTCAGCTGGACCACACCCTTGACACTTATCTGGATATGACAGGATTTGGGAAAGGGGTCGTCTTTGTTAACGGCCACAACCTTGGTCGCTTCTGGGAGGTCGGACCGACCACTTCACTTTATGTGCCTCATGGCTTCCTCAAAGAAGGAGCCAATAGCCTGATCGTCTTTGAGACAGAAGGGCGGTACCAAGAGACACTTGAACTTGTTCAACAACCTACATTCAAAGAAGTAAAGGGGGAAAACTTATGACTATTGTAGGATGCCGTATCGATGGACGTTTGATCCACGGGCAGGTAGCCAATCTTTGGACTACCAAATTAAATGTTTCACGTATCATGGTGATCGATGATGAAGTCGCTCAAAATGATATTGAAAAAAGTGGCTTGAAACTAGCGACACCACCTGGTGTTAAGCTCAGTATCTTGCCAGTCGCAAAGGCTGCGGAAAATATCTTGGCTGGAAAATATGATAGCCAACGACTTTTTATCGTAGCTCGCAAACCTGATCGTTTCCTTCGTTTGATCGAAGCAGGCGTTCAGCTTGAAACGCTGAATGTCGGCAATATGTCTCAATCCGATGAGACACGTGCGATTACCCGCTCTATCAATGTGGTGGACGCGGACGTGGAAGACTTCAACAAAATCCACGAAAAAGGTGTAAAGATTACGTCTCAGATGGTGCCAAACGACACTGCAGAAGACTTTATGAAGTTATTAAAGTAAAAGAAAATTTTTAGGAGGAAATTGTCATGATACAATGGTGGCAAATTTTACTACTTACTTTGTACTCAGCTTATCAAATCTGTGATGAGTTGACGATTGTTTCATCAGCAGGATCACCAGTCTTTGCTGGTTTCATTACAGGACTTGTCATGGGAGATTTAAAGACAGGTCTATTTATCGGAGCTTCTCTCCAATTGACAGTGCTCGGTGTTGGTACTTTCGGTGGAGCTTCTCGTATTGACGCAACATCTGGTGCCGTTCTTGCAACTGCCTTTTCAGTAGCAAAAGGGATTGATCCAGAGATTGCTATTGCTACAATCGCTGTGCCGGTAGCAACTTTGTTGACCTACTTTGATATTCTTGGTCGTATGACTACAACTTACTTCGCTCACCGTGTAGATGCTGCGATCGAACGTTACGACTATAAAGGAATTGAACGCAACTACCTTCTTGGTGCTGTTCCTTGGGCTCTTTCTCGTGCCCTTCCAGTCTTCTTGGCTCTTGCCTTTGGTGGTTCTTTCGTAGAAACTGTTGTTACAGGTCTTGCTAATGTACAATGGTTGGCAAACGGTCTGAAACTTGCAGGTCAAATGCTTCCAGGTCTTGGATTTGCGATCTTGCTTCGTTACCTTCCTGTTCGTCGTAACCTTCACTATTTAGCACTTGGCTTTGGCTTAACAGCAATGTTGACAGTGCTTTATAGCAATGTTCAAAGCCTTGGTGCTGCAGTGTCTAGCATTGTTGGTTCTGATGTGTTCGCTAAACTTCCAAAAGAACAAGCTATTACTTTTGTTAACAACTTCAAGAGTGTATCTATGATTGGTATTGCCATCATCGGTATCTTCCTTGCAGTACAACACTTCAAAAACAGCCAACGTACAGTTGTAGCTGCTCCAGCAAGCAATGTAGAAAGCGGGGAAATTGAAGATGACGAATTCTAATTACAAACTAACAAAAGAAGATTTTAAACAAATTAACAAACGTAGCCTCTTCACCTTCCAATTGGGTTGGAACTACGAACGGATGCAGGCTTCTGGTTACCTTTACATGCTTCTTCCACAATTGCGGAAAATGTATGGAGACGGCACACCTGAATTGAAAGAAATGATGAAATTGCATACGCAATTCTTCAATACTTCTCCATTCTTCCACACTATTATCACTGGTTTTGACCTTGCTTTGGAAGAAAAAGATGGTGTCAAATCAAAAGATGCGGTGAACGGGATCAAGACAGGTCTTATGGGACCATTTGCCCCTCTTGGGGACTCAATCTTTGGATCATTGGTACCAGCTATTATGGGTTCAATCGCAGCAACTTTGGCTATTGCAGGAAACCCAGCCGGTATCTTCTTGTGGATCGCTGTGGCAGTTGCTTATGACATTTTCCGTTGGAAACAGTTGGAATTTGCCTATAAAGAAGGGGTTAACCTCATCAACAATATGCAAAGTACCTTGACAGCTTTGATCGACGCAGCTGCCGTTCTGGGTATCTTCATGGTTGGTGCCTTGATTGCCAGCATGATTGGTGTTGAAGTTTCTTGGACTCCACACATTGGGGACAAAGCGATTGAAATTCAAGATATGCTCAACCTTATCTTCCCACGTTTGGTACCAGCTATCATCACAGGTGTAATCTACTGGTTGCTTGGACGTAAGGGTATGAACTCTACAAAAGCTATCTTGCTCATCATCCTTGCAGCAATCGCATTCTCAGCATTTGGCCACTTCTTCTTTGGAATGGCATAATGGAGTAAGGTATGGCAAAAGAGTTAGTATTGGTCAGCCATGGTCGCTTTTGTGAAGAGCTCAAAGCGAGCACAGAGATGATTATGGGACCACAAGAATCCATCCATACGGTTGCACTCTTACCAGAAGAAGGACCAGAAGACTTTACTGCTAAATTCGAAGCAACAGTCCAAGGTCTAGAAGACTATATTGTATTTGCCGATCTCTTGGGAGGAACTCCTTGCAACACCGTGAGCCGCTTGATCCTTGAAGGACGTGCGATTGACTTATACGCAGGGATGAATCTTCCGATGGTTATCGAATTCATCAATAGTAGCCTGACTGGTAATGAAGGGGACTACCCTGAACGTGCAAAAGAAAGTATTGTCAAGGTCAATGACCTCTTGTCAAACCTTGATGATGATGAAGATGAGTAGGTTGGTATGGGAGTCTGGGAGCATCATCTCAGGCTCCTTTCCCATTTATCAACGTTAGATTGTAGAAAGGAACAACAGGTTCTATGTTAGACTATACAAAAGAAGACTTGCAGGAGCTAGGAGCAGAGATCACAACACGTGAGATTTACCAACAACCAAGTGTTTGGAAAGAAACGGCTCGCTTGTACCAAGAAAGAAAAGCGGAAATCAAAGCTTTCTTAGAAAAGATTGGGCAAGAGCATGACTATATCAAGGTCATCTTGACAGGGGCAGGAACCTCAGCATATGTGGGGGATACCTTGGTTCCTTACTTGCAGGAAGTGCACGATGAACGCCACTGGAATTTTCAATCCATTGCGACGACGGATATCGTAGCTCATCCTCAAACCTATTTGAAAAAAGAGGTTCCGACGGTTTTAGTATCTTTTGCCCGGAGTGGCAATTCGCCAGAAAGTGTCGCAACCGTGCAGTTGGCCCAAGGCTTGGTCGATGAACTTTATCAGATCACCATTACCTGTGCCGAAGAAGGAAAACTGGCCCAGCAAGCCCACGGAGATGAGCGCAATCTCTTGCTTCTCCAACCTAAAGAAACCAATGATGCCGGCTTTGCCATGACCTCTAGCTTTACCTCTATGCTTTTGACAGCTCTCTTGGTCTTTGATCCAAGCGAGGAAGAGATCAAGGAAAAACGAGTAGCAGAGCTGATTCACCTGTCAGAGCAAATCTTGGAGCAGGACCGTGAGGTCAAAGAAGTGGTCGATCTAGATTTTGAGCGCGTGATCTATCTGGGAGCAGGACCTTTCTTTGGCCTAGCCCATGAAGCCCAGCTCAAGATTTTGGAATTAACAGCAGGCAAAATCGCAACCATGTATGAGAGTCCTGTCGGCTTCCGTCACGGTCCAAAATCCCTCATCAATGATCAGACCCTTGTCTTGGTCTTTGGATCCATTGATTCTTATACCCGTCAGTATGATCTGGACTTGGTTCGTGAAGTTGCAGGAGATCAAATTGCCCGTCAAGTTGTCCTCTTGACGGATCAAGTTGCAGGGATCGAGCATGTACGGGAAGTGTTGGTGGAAGCATCAGCAGACTCACTAGATATCTACCGTGCCTTCCCATACATTATCTATGGTCAATTGATTTCTCTCTTGACTTCGCTCAAGGTGCAAAATCGCCCAGATACGCCTTCACCAACTGGTACCGTCAATCGGGTTGTTCAAGGGGTGATCATTCATCTATTTCATAAAGAATAGCCACTAATTTTCTATAAAAAGTGGAGTGTTTCTTCTTGTGAAACTGATACAATGGAGAAAAACAGTGAGAGGAGAAGGTTTGTGAAACAGTATCAAGAAAGCGTGTTTGGGGAATGGCAGAATCAAGAGGTTCGGGCTTATCGCCTCGAAAATGACAAGGGCTACCAATTGTCTGTCATGACCTATGGGGCGACGATTTTAGAATATGTGACACCGGATAAAGAAGATCAGTTTACGAACATTATTCTAGGCTTTGATCGCTTTGAGGACTATGTGGGCAATAGCCCTAAATATGGGGCTAGTATTGGCCCGGTAGCAGGCAGGATTGCAGGGGCAAGTTTTGAACTCAATGGTCAAACCTATCACTTGGAAGCCAATAACGGTGCCAACTGCAACCACAGTGGACCAACGGGTTGGGATAGCGCTTTGTTTAGCGTGGAGTCGGTAACGGATCAGGAAATTACCCTATACACAGAACGTGCAGATGGTACCGGCGGTTTCCCTGGAAATCTCAAGATCTGGGTAACCTATGGTTTGGCTGAAGATGGTGAACTCGAGATTGCTTATCGGGTAGAAACGGATCAAGATACCTTGGTCAACCCGACCAACCACAGCTATTTCAACCTATCTGGGGACTTCACCCAACCGATCAATGACCATGTCTTTCAGATCAATCATCAAGGGCTTTACCCTATCCATCCCGATGGCGTCCCTCTTCAGACCGTGGATAGAGAAAGTCCGGTTGTTCAGCATCTCTACCAAGCTATGCTCTTGGAGGATCTTTTTAAGGACTCTGATCCGCAAATCCGCCTGGTAGAAGGATTAGACCATCCATTTGCTCTTCCAGAAGGGCATGAAAATGCTGGCTTTCTTTACCATCAGCCATCTGGACGTTTTTTGACCTTCAAGTCAGAAGCACCAGCCTTGGTGGTATATTCAGCCAATTTCGTAGACGAAACGGTTCATCTGCAAGGCCAACCAATGGTGCAGCACAATGGCTTGGCTCTAGAATTCCAAACAGTGCCAGATGCCATTCACAGTGATCAGGCTGAAAAGGTCATCTTGAGAGCAGGTCAAGTCTTCACCAGCAAGACTAGCTACCATGCCATCGCTAAGAAATAAGGAGGAAAGGGGTGACCCAAACAAGAATGTGAAATCCTTGCTTAGGACCTCCTCTTTTTCTCGAAAAAAATTTTTTAGAAAAACTATAAGGAAAGTTTAAGCTTCCTATCGTATACTAATACCATCATCAAAGACCTCCTAACTTTGAATGATAAAACTCCTAAAACTTTTTCATAATAATCTCCCTATAAGAGCCACCAAAACCGGTGGCTTTTTTCTATGTACCTTAGTGAGTCAAGTCCAATAGGGACGTAGACGAGCTTAGGTACATTGACGCAGTTCGAACGCAAGTGAGAACTACGATCTTTAAAAAATTAATGAGGTGAACTCAGAGAGTTCAACCGAACCAAAGGTACCGAAGTGTTTTAATAGAGCGTAAACTCTTGGATTAATTCTTTTGCACAGAAAAAAGCTCCTTGAGAAATTCTCAAGGAGCAGTGGAATGACTACTTGCTCGTTGCATCAGACACTTTTTTGAATTTTGCTGAAATAATCGTATTTAGATTATTCCGTCCATCGCGTTGCTCAATCGTCAACGTTAAAATATCTCCATCAATAGAGTATTTATACGTAGTTTCTTTAGCGACAGGTCCAATGGACATGGTTGCAAGTTGCACAATATTGATAGCTTCTGGGAAGATAATCGTTTGGTTTGCTGTATCTAATTTACCGTTCTTCAAAACAGAATGAATTTTAGCATTACCTCTATCAAATTCATAAGTTGTATTGGGCAAGTCCTTAGCGCCATCCTGTAGATTGACTGATAATTTAATAAATTGATTTTTAATATATTCTTCTTTCGTTTGAGTCACTTTAGATGCATCTTTTTGTTTTAAGTAATCGTAGAACCTTCCAAAACCATCTGCTAGAGATACAGTATAGTCGAATTCAACAGATGTACCTGTAATGTTCAACGTTGGTTTTAAATCTTTCCATGCCTCAGGATAGATCAGCTTGATAGCCGAATCATCATTGTCAAAATCTTTAAAGGCTAAGCTACGTTCAAGAGCTGGTCGGAAGTCGATGGCTTGCCATTTTCCTTCAATTGGAACAGGGTCTTTTTGAGTAGTGCTGCCTTTACGTTTGAAGTGTAGTTCATAGTGAACTGGAAGATTATTTTTCTTCGCTTTTCCGTCAATCGTGACATAAAGCATGTCGTCTTTTAATTTGTAGTGATATGTGTTTGGCGAAACGCGATTTTCACCGAATGAGAAGAAGAATGAGTTTGCTACGGAAAGTCCTTCATCAAAGGTCATTGTTTTGGCACCTTGATCAATAGAACCCGTTGCTTCGTAGCTAAACACGCCAGTATCTTTATTCATGCTGACTTTGTATTTCTTAAAGTCGCCTGCAAATCCTTCATGAGAGTCATACATGATTTTTTTGAATTCTTCTTCAGTCTTGCCTCTAGCTTCTGTTGTGACAGTGTAGAAAGCTTTAATAAAGTTATCAATGTTATAGTCGTATTTAATCGTTGCCGTATTGTTTTCAATCTTCATGTCCATTTTGAAGTCTTTAACAGATTCAAGCAAGTGTGCAAAGTGGATTCCATGGAGGGTATAGGCACCGATGGATTCCGTTAAAGCATCGAGAGTATCGACTAATTCCCATTCGCCATCAATCGTTTCGACTTTTGCTGTTTCTGTTTTAGCAGCATTTTTAGAGCCACTTTGTTTTTGAGAACAAGAAGCTAGTAGGAAGACTGAGAGCAGAGCAACGAATGCTAAAAATAATTTTTTATAACGTCTAATCATCGCTAGACCTCCTTAAAATAGATGATTGTATTACGCTTATATTATACGTGCAACACAATTGTTTTGCAAGGGCTTTCAAACGAATCGCAATTTTGTTTTGTAACTTGACCGATTATTCAACATAAGAAACGGGAAAATTGTATGTAGCAGAGTCCCCAATAGATGAGATTCTCAAGGCTTCCTAAATTATTTTTTTGCACACAAAAGAGGCTGGGACAAAAGTCCTAGCCTCTCAATTATTTTTGGATTGTCGAGCAAGACGCAGTGGTTGAGTGG
>CAKPZX010000031.1 GCA_934215455.1 uncultured Streptococcus sp. | reverse complement strand
TCACCACTGTTTTGTTGGAAGAGGCGCATCAAATCTTCAACCGTTAGGTTTTTCTTTTCTTCTCCTTTGACGTCGACCACGACCTTGCCTTGGTAGAGCATGATCAAGCGGTTGCCGTATTCAATCGCATGGTTCATATCATGCGTAATCATCAAGGTTGTCAAATCATGGCTTTCCACGATCTTTTGGGTCAATTCCATGACCATTTCACTAGTCTTTGGATCGAGCGCTGCGGTATGTTCATCCAGAAGCAAGAGTTTTGGTCTAACCAAAGCTGCCATGACCAAGGTCAAAGCTTGACGTTGCCCACCAGACAAATATTGGGTATCTACCTTGAGACGATTCTCTAAACCGATATTCAGTTCCTTCAAGGCTTCACGGAACAATTCGCGATCTTTCTCCCGAACTCCCCAGCTCAAACCACGAGATTTCCCCCGACGTTGGGCAATCGCCATATTTTCTTCAATGGTCAAACGAGAAGCCGTCCCCATCTTAGGATCTTGGAAGACACGCGCAATATCTTTCGCACGCTTCCGAACACTCGTATTTTTAATGGAGTTACCTTCTAGCAAGATATCCCCTTCATCCACGACTAGATTTCCTGCCAAGATGTTCATCAAGGTTGATTTCCCAGCTCCATTTCCACCGATAACCGAAATGAAATCTCCTTCTTCCACTTGGAGATCCAAGCCTTTTAAGACATGGTTTTCATTAACCGTTCCTGCTTCAAATGTCTTATGAATGCCTTCAATTGATAATAATGTTGCCATACTTTTCTCCTACTTATTTCCTAACTTCAATCCACGAACACGAAGACGTTTTTGCGCCTCAGGAGCGAACAAGACAATCGCAAGCAAGATCGCATTGAAGAGACGGACCATATTTTGATCGAGATTTGGGATCTCGTAAATATTTAAGATAATCAAACGGTAAACAATGGCTCCAACCCCGATTGAAAGCAAGCGCCAACCAATGGTCAATTCGTGGATCAAAACTTCAGCGATAATCACAGCACTCAAGCCGACTACGATCGTCCCTGTCCCAGAAGTCACATCTGAGAAACCATCATTTTGTGCAAACATGGCTCCACACAGGGCAATCAATCCATTTGAAATCATGTAGCCCAACATCTTCATGTTATCTACATTGACCCCGTTTGCCTCACTCATTGGAATGTTATCACCAGTCGAGCGCAAAACCAAGCCAAGTTGCGTCTTCATTAAGAGGGTCAATAAGATACAGACGATGATCAAGCAAGAAATACTAATCAAAAAGACTGCTTCTTCATTGGAAAGGCCCAATTTCATGACATTTTTGAAAATGGTACTGGCATCACCAATAGAGAGGTTGGGTACTCCCCCCATGATTTTAATATTGATAGAGTAGAGACCGGTCAAAGTGACAATCCCTGTCAAGAGGGCTGGAATTTTCATTTTTGTATGGAGAACCCCAGAAACCAATCCTGCGATCATTCCTGCTAGGAAACCCATCAAAGTTGCAAGCCAAGGATTTCTTCCGGCTTGAATTTGGGAGGCTACAACTGCAGCCCCAAGTGGAAAGGCTCCTTCAGCCGTCATGTCGGCGATATCTAAAATTCGAAATGTTAAGTAAACACCGATCGCCATGATCGACCACAATAAACCTTCTGATAAACTTGATAAAACGAAATTCATCTCAAACCTCCTATTTTTCTACCTTCAACGAGCTAATATCAATTCCAAGTTCTTTAGCCATCTCTTTATTGGTATGCAATTCTAATTTTTCAGGTGTTTCAACTGCAACTTTGCCAGGTTTCTCACCCTTCATGATGCGAATGGCCATCCGAGCAGCTTGTCTTCCCAATTCCTCATAATCAGTACCAAAGTTGTACAAGCCACCAGTAGCTACCATCTCAGCAGATCCACCAAAAACTGGCACCTTATGGCTGATAGATACTTGTTTTACAGTGTCCATTGTAGAAGAGATGATGTTATCCGTCGGAACAAAGACGATATCTGCTTCTGACATGATACTGTCTGCTGCAGCTTTCACATTGTTACTATCGAGAATGGTTTTTTCAACCACTTGATAGCCTTTAGCTTCTAGGATCTTCTTCGCATTGTCTTTTTGGACAACTGAGTTAGGCTCACTTTGCGTATAGAGGATCCCAACTGTTTTCGCCGTTGGAAGTACTTGCTTAATCATGTCTACCTGTGTAGAGATCGCATCGTCTGACTGGTCACTTGTCCCTGTGATATTGCCACCAGGTTCTTTCAAGTTTTTCACCAATTTCGCTGCCAATGGGTCGGTCACAGCTGAGAAGACAACCGGCGTTGTTTTCGTCGTATTAGCCAAACTTTGAGCCGAAGGTGTTGCAATCGCAAAGACTAGATCACTCTCTTCCGCCAATTGTTTGGAAATGTTTTTCAGATTTCGTTGCTCCCCTTGAGCATTTTGGAAATCAATTTGGATATTTTTCCCATCTACATAGCCTTCTTTCTTCAACTCTTCGATAAAGCCTTTTCGTGTTGCATCGAGCGACTTATGGGTGATGTATTGGGAAATCCCAATTCGAAAGACATTGTCCTTTTTAGCATCCTTCAGATGGTGCAAGGTCACCAATGAGGTTAACAGAAGTCCTACAACCAGGACAGGTGCTAGTAATTTCTTCACTACTTTCATTTTTTGACTCCTTTTCTGCAAATAAACAAAAAATCCGCTTAGATCATTCTCTAAACGGATGCTTGAAATTCTCCAACAAGTTACAAAACCTCGGTCCATTTAGATACTAGCTCTATGGACCATCATCAAAAATCTTAGCCACATAGATACAAACAAATTGCTTGGGTTGTTTGCATCCATGAGATCATGTCTACAAACACTATCTAAAGTAGCTAAAGTAAAATTTTTGAGTTGAAATGGCTTGTTGCTTCATGTTTATTTTCTGCTTTCTTTATTTATGGGTATTATCTTACCTTAATTTTTTTTGGCTGTCAAGACTATTTCAGAAATTTTTAAAATTTTTTGAAAATTCAACTAGCTCTGACAAGAAAAAAACAGAGGCTGGAACACGTCCAGGCCTCTATTTTCTAATCTTCTTTTGATTTGGTTTCTTCATCTTCTTCGACGATTTCGGAAATTTCAACTTTCACCTTGGTCACACGACCATTTTTCACCTTGTCATTAGTCAAGATCAAGTGTTTCTTTTGACTATCGACTTCACAGCTGAGCCGCTCTTTCAAGGTTGGAATTCGCCCAACCTCTGTCAGATAATACCCCGCAATAGTATCCACATCATCACTTTCCAACTCAACGTCAAAATATTCGTTAAAGTCATTTAGAGACATGGCTCCTTGTACAAAATAAGTATTGTCTGCAATTTCAAAGACATCAATTTCTGCTTTGTCAGTCTCATCGTCAATTTCACCGACGATTTCTTCTAACAAGTCTTCAAGAGTAACCAAACCAGACATTCCACCATATTCATCGAGCAGAATGGCCATTTGATTTTGCGTATTACGCAATTCCTTCAAAAGATCATCCACAAAAATGGTTTCTGGAACAAACAAAGGTTCTTGTAAAATCTTTCTTAAGACAATATTATCAAAGCCATTGATAAATCCTTCGTTCAAGAGACGTTTGGTATGGATGAGACCGATGACATTGTCCTTGTCATCATCATAGACAGGAATTCGTGAAAAGTTTTGCTTGAGGATACTTTCAATAATTTCTTTGGTATCATCATTGATATCGACCATGAAGGCATCTGTCCGTGGGACCATGACTTCACGCGCTACCATTTCATCTAATGAAAAGATCCCTTGGAGCATCTCAATCTCGTCCGCATCTAGTGTTGCTTCACTATTGGTCAGCATATACTCGATTTCATCCCGCGTCATCTTTTCATCCGCATCATCGAATTCCATTGGCGTGATACGGCTTAAAAGGTTGGTCGACGCTGAAAGCAACCAAACAAAGGGGCTAACAATTTTTCCTAATAGAATCACAATCGGAGCTGTTCGAACAGCCAACTCATCTTTTAGGTTCATAGCGATTCGTTTCGGATAGAGTTCCCCAAATACGATCGAAATATAAGTCAAAAATGCTAGAGATAAAAAGCTTCCAGCTGCAAGAGCTGTTTTGGTATTGCCCATCCATCCAGCAATGACATGACCGAGACTTTCTGCAAGACTCGCCCCAGATAAGATGTTAATCAAGGTGATCCCCACCTGAATAGTGGATAAGAAATGGTTCGGTTGTTCCAATACGCTAAGAAGACGAATATATTTTTTATCTCCTTCTTCAGCCTTTTGCTCTACACGAGAGCGATTCAACGATACCATTGACATTTCAGCCGCCGAGAAAAAGGCGTTCAATAATGTCAAAACAATCAATAAAATAAATTCCAGTAAAATTTCCTGACTGCCAGGGTCTTCCATGGATAAATTCCTCCAGTATATAATATCGTATATTATACCACAAAATAGGAGAGCCTGCATTCTTCTATAAAATTTTCTTTTTTTACCATCAAAAAATCAGGACCAGGTCCTGATTTTAGAATGTGAACATTTTGTTTTTCACATAAAATAACCTAAGTGACGCTGAAAACTTAAAACAAAATATATAATCGTTTCATTCAAACCTACACTGAAACTTTCCGCCGTGAGAAAAGTGCTAGAAACACGATTGTTTCTAGCACTCGGGAGTTTTGGAACCCCAGTTCCAAAACTAAGTCATGGAACTTCTTCGAAGTTCGCTGACGTCCGTACTCACCTAAGGAAAGTTTCTAAGAAGACTTTGTCTTTAGTGTTCTGCACTGGTAAAATCATAAAAGAAGGCATTGAGTTTTTCAACCAGCTCAAGCGATGAGAGACTACTTGTACAAATAAATGGTTTTTTCTTTAATTCAGGCATCATAAAGTTGGCCACCACTACGTCGGCATCCGAAGCTTCGATATCATCCACTGTCAGATTGTACTTGATCATCTGCGTAAATTCAAAGTTATCCGTACAGTAGAAATCAAGAAAATCGATCATGGATTTGGCATGGTGATCGTCAAAACGACTGATAATCAAGACCTTAATAGACTTCCGACGGCGCAATAACTGCGGCAAGAGACGTTCCCAGTGAGTGTAGACCGTGTAGATCATGTGCTTGATGATCTCTTCATTCAGATCATGCTTCATGGTCTTCATATAAGTGATGATATGCTCCTTCAAATCATCATAGAAGGCTGGGAAGATGCTCATGAAATCTTCGTTGGTATTGGTCTTGGTATCAAATAAAAGAAACTCAGAGAATAATTCCTTCCGATCGAGATGAGACGTGTTATGGACATGCATCAACATCTCATCCAGATTTTCAATGTCTAAATCATAGGTATAGCATAGATCCTTGAACATATCTCTGATGAGCGTCGTTGATTCTTTGGCATAAGGATCTGTTTCTGCAGCTTCGATCAAGCTTTCTGGGCTGAAATAGAAATTCTCTTGAATGAAGATGATGAAGAATTGCTCCAGCACTTTTTCATTCAACTCGACACCCAACTGCAAGCTAAAGTAGCGCAACATCTCCTCGACATTGGTCACCCCTTGATACTGGTCCTTATACACATCATAGTTCGTTGGCATGTCGATGAAGTAACCTTGCTTAATCCGTGATAAGTAGACTGTCAAGAGAACTTTATAAGACCTGAGTACAGAGAAGGTCAATGGATAGCCATAGAGCTTGAAGAAGAAGGTGATCAAATCGGTCACCGCCTCTTCTTTAAATTCTGGGAAAGGCCACTCCATATAGTAATAACGTTCCGCAAAATATTGGGCATAGAAGAAACGAACGTCCACTTCATCCCCGACAAGATTCAAGGGTTTCAAATCAATCTTTACATTGTATTTGGTTTGAAGCTTCTGATTGATCGTCCGAATCAAGCGGTAGAAAGATTGGTAACTCAGATCAAACTTTCTGCAAATATATTCATTAGAAACATCCTTGTTGAAGAAAAGATATTCAATCAAGGCAAAGGCTTGTGATTCTTTAAAAAAGTGATGATAGATCACTTCTAGCCCAACCGAATCCTCATAACTGATCTTGATCCCATTGGTAGAGGATTCAATTAAAAAGTCATCAAATGTACTACGAAGATTAGACAAATCTTCTTTTAACGAACGTTCTGTACAATCCAAACGCTTGGCCAACTCTTTCAAGTGGAACCATCTTTTTTCCTTAATCAAGATTTCCAACAATTGCAATTGGCGTCTCTGTTTTTTCGATAAGAGCAGTCTCATCTTTTCCTACCTTTTCATATTTTCTTTCAAAATCACTTATATTTTAACACATTTCATAGCACTTGTTGACTTTTTTCCAGCATTTTTCAAAAAAATGTACAAAAAAGACTCTAAGGCCCATATAGGCGCTAGAGTCTATGATTTATTAATGATACCAAATTCTTCTTTTTTCTTCTGTTCCTTAGCAGCACGGTGGTTATCATAAAGATTCACCAAGAATTTTACAATTTCTTTTCCAATCGAATAGACTGGAATCGCAACGACCATCCCGATAATGCCGTAGATATTACTTGAGAGCAATAAGAGAACCATAATGGTAATCGGGTGAACCTTCATCACGCCTCCAACGATACGCGGATAAAGAATATTCCCATCGATCTGCTGGATAATCAACATGTAAATGACTGCTTTGATCATCATATCCATATCTGTGAAGGCATAGGTGATGATCATCGGAATCAACCCGATGGTTGGTCCTACATATGGAATGAGGTTGGCCAATCCAGAAAAAATGGCAAAGACCAAAGCGTACTTCAATCCAATAAAACTATAGCCAATGTAGGCTAGGGTTCCAATGATAAAGGCATCGATCGAAATCCCACTAATATAGCGAGAGACCGTTTCATTCAAACTAATCAAGAGGCTTGAAATGTGGAGTTTGTCATTGCGTAAAATGGTCCGCTCCAACATCGGTAATAACTTCTTCCCATCGACCAAGAAATAAACCAAGAAGACAGGGGTCATGATCAAGATAAAGACCGTATTGACAATGGTGTTAACCACACTTCCTAAACTGTTGGTCACACTATTCAAGAGATTTTGTAGGATATCCATATAAGAGAGATTCAACTGCTGAATCGTCGACTGGATATTCACATTCTGGAACAAAGGATTGGTCGAGAGTTTTCGAACCAAACTTTGAACTTCCCAGTAAAGTCCTTGAGTTGAATTGATCAAGCTGGTTAACTGATTAATTAAGATAGGGAGCAGATAAAAGATCCCTAAGCCAATGATCCCAAACAAGAGGACTAAGGTGATCAAAATCCCAAACACACGCTTGATTTTTAAATGTTTTTCCAACAATTCAACAATCGGATTGGTAATGTAATATAAAAAACCTGCAATTAAAAATGGTAAGAGGATGGTATTCAGAACAGATACAAATGGAGAAATCAAAGTCCCCATTGATTTCCAAATATAGAAAATCACCGTCAATAATAAGATCTCACATGTCCAGAATAACAATTTACTATTTCGAAACATTCCTTACCTCCTGTTTTCTATTCTACCATATTTTATGATAGAATAAAGGAGATTTTAATCAAAAGGATGAAGTTATGAATAATTTGATTGAACTACAAGACGTCAATTTGATCCGCAATGGAAAAGCCCTTTTAAAAGAGATTAACTGGCAAGTAAAAGAAAATGAATGTTGGGCGATTTTAGGCTTAAATGGAGCAGGAAAATCGACCCTCCTCAAACTGCTCATGTCTGAATACTGGGCTAGTTCTGGCCAGGTAACGGTCCTTGGAACCCGCTTTGGAGAAGGGGGTATTCCTGAGTTACGTAAGCGTATTGGGATCGTTAGCTCCTTTATTTCAGAAAGACTGCCAGAACATCTTTTGACAGAGCAAATTGTCCTAACTGGTCAATACAAGAGTAGTATCTTATATGCTGCATACGGAGAGGAAGAACTAAACTGGGCACGGGATATGCTGACTTCGATTGGAGCTAGCTCTTTGATCGGTCGCAAATACCGGGAGCTCTCCCAGGGAGAAAAGCAGACCGTTCTCATTGCACGAAGCCTCATGGACCAGCCAGATCTGATCATTTTTGACGAAGCTTCTAGTGGATTGGATCTCTTTGCCAGAGAAAAGCTCCTCCGTCAGATCCATCATATCAAACAACTAGATCACGCGCCTACCATGATCTACGTCACCCACCATGCCGAGGAAATTACAACAGACATGACCCATGTCCTCTTACTCAAACATGGCCAAGTGGTCGAGCAAGGACCAAAAGATCAAATTCTAACACCAGATGTTCTCAGCCAGTTTTACCAAACTCCTGTTTCTCTTATCGATCTAGGAGACGAACGACTCTTTGTCAAACCAGAAATCAGACGCACAGAAGACCATGAATAAATCAAAAAGCGCTAAGATATCCATCTTAGCACTTCGAGAGTATAGACAAACAGTTTTTCTCTACAAATCTAATAAATTCTATAAAAATAAAAAAATTTATTCGTTAGAATTATTCAATCATCTACTGAAACTTTCCGCCGTGAGAAAAGTGCCTGAAACTTAATAGTTTCAGGCACTCGGAATTATTGAGACCTTAGGCTCAATAATTAGTCATGGAACTTCGTAGAAGTTCGCTGACGTCCGTACTCACTTAAGGAAAGTTTTTAAGATAACTTTGTCCTCCATCTGAAAAGTGCTAAGAGTTCCATCTTAGCACTTTTACTTTTATCGATTCCGTGCATACTCGATCAAATCGTATGGAAGCGTATTGGCACTTTCTCTTAGGGAATAGCTTTCTAATTCATTGACATTTTGTCGCATACGGCGCGCTTGCTTGGCGGTAATCAGGTGTTGCGCTTCATATTCAAAAATAATCTTACGCTCCAAATAATAGCCTCTCAACATTTCATCGATATTATTTGGTTTCACGCGATTAATAACCCGCTCCACAAAGGCCCCACTGGTAATAATAGCTGTTTCTCTCAGACGAGATTCTTGGAGGAAAGAGATCAAACTGCTCCGATAAATCCCCTTGAGGTCTTCCAAACTTTCGATAATGATTTCCGTATTGGCCAAATAAAGGGCCGCAATCTGGTCATAATCAATGGCCTCTAACTTGCTGTCCTCTCGAGTCCACCAATTTCGCAAGCCAGATCCAAAAGTTAAGATCTCATGGACTAATAAACGCAAGAGACGGAAAGACACCAAGAGGTAATAAGTTAAGCGAGACGAAAGATTGCGATTGACACGTTGCTCCATATTGCGAAGATAGCGTTGGTAGACGCGGTAGCCTCGCTCTCGAATCTTCCCTTCTTCATAAGCCTGTTCCAAGCCGTCACTTTCAATACTCAAAATCAGGAGCTTCAACTGTTCCCAGTCCCTTTGAATGAGCCTGTTTTCTTGGCCTAGAATCAAGTTTTCTATGCGACCATGGTAGTTATCAATCGCCGCGTACAAGGGACCCTTGTGCTTGCTATTCTTTAGGTCTGCTTCTAATTCCATGACGACATCATTTAAAATCGCGATCTGCATCAGGTAGTCATTGGTTTCTTCCTTTTCTTCTGATAATTTTGGAAGTACCACTAAGCCAGCAATAAAGCTGACAAGGGTAACTCCTGCCACTAAAAAGAGTAGGATAGGGTATTCTTTTTCGATCTTGGTTGGAATCAAAAGAATCGTCGCAATCGAAACCGTTCCCTTCACACCTGAAAAAGTCAGCAATAAGGCATCTTTTAGATAATTTCTCAACGATTTTTTTAGTCGAACCGTTCGGAACCAATAAAAGAGGTAAACCATGACAAAACGAATCAAAAAGAGCAAGGCTGTCAACAGAAAGACAGAAAGAACTAAAAGAAGATTATTGTAAATGGGACTACTTAAGATGGGCTTGGAGATCATTTCCAATTCCATTCCTAAGATGACAAAGACCGACCCATTTAAGATAAAGTTGACCGTATTCCAGACAGTATGACTCACAGTATCTACCCGCGCTTCAAGGAGGGTAATGTGCTTAAAGCGACTGGCTTTTAGGATCCCTGACACAACTACTGCAATGATACCAGAGACATGGAGTTCTTCTGCTAGGAAGAAGGTCAACAGTGGGAGACTCAGTTCTAATAACAATTCACTGGCAATATCACTGGCGCGAACACTCAAGAGCAAGGTTTGCAACCACCGGTTCACAAAGGCCGTTAAGATCCCCACTGCAAATCCTCCAATGATGGAGATTCCTAAGGAAATCCCTGCCTCTCCAAGAGAGAAACTTCCGGTCGCAAGAGCTGCCAAGGCCACTCGAAAGGCAACTAGACCTGAGGCATCATTTAGTAACCCTTCGCCTTTTAAGATATTCGAAACCCGCTTTGGAAAGCTAAAGCGCTCAGACAGGGAGGCAAAGGCTACTAAGTCGGTAGGCCCAAGGGCTGCCCCAACTGCCATACAGGCTGCTAAAGGAAGGCTCAGCCACAAGGAGTGAGCTGCCCAGCCCAAACTAATGGTGGAGATAAAAATCACTGGGAAAATCAAATAGAGGATGATCCGCCAGTGCTTTAAGACGGAAGTAATATCTGCTTCTTCTGCTTCTCGAAATAAGAGAGGGCCAATGACCAAGGCCAGAAAGAGCTCAGTATCCAGATGAAAATTTTCTTCCGGCACAAAGAGAGCCCAACCAATCCCTAGTAAAATTTGAATCAAGGGCAGAGGAAGGCTCGGCACAAGTTTATTGGTGGCATTTGAGACGATCAAAATCATCGAAAAGATCACTGCATAAAGGAGTAGTTCCATATCACTCCCTCCCTAGCGTTCTTTGCAACAGGTCTCAAATTGCTGTTTTAACTCCGCAATCTTTTGGTCTGTCTTGGTTACATCCTTGTGCTCAATCTTCTTTTGACACCGTTCCATCTCAAGCGAAACCAATTTCTTTTTTATTTTGAGCATCTTTTTGGTCATATGAGCTTCATCATAAAAACCTATTGCACGCTCGTGGATGGTTGATTCGACAAAATGATGTCTCAATCCTTCGATTTTATTCTTTAAATATTCTTTATCCATGACGGTAGCTTTCTAATTTTTCGATCATGACCAAAAACGGTGGCTGATTCACTTGATTCAGTGTCCGGTAGATGGTTGCTGTATAGTCTTTTTGAGGAAGCTGACTAACAAAGTCCAGCACCGCATCACGCTCGATGTCTCCTCCCTCATGACCATAATAGATCATAATAGCCATTCGCCCACCTTTTTCTAGGCGAGCACAGATTTTTTCCATCGCTTCAATCGTGCTAGCTGGAAGAGTAATGACCGATTTATCTGCAGACGGCAGATACCCCAGATTAAAAATAGCTGCTTTGAGGGTCTCCACATATTGGTCCACATGCTGGTGGCCATCCAAAATCAACCGGACATGTTGAAGACCCAACTTTTCCAATCGTTCTTGGGTATTTACAAGGGCCTGCTCTTGAATATCAAAGGCATAGACCTGGCCTGCAAGTTGGGCTAAAAAGGCCGTATCATGTCCATTTCCCATGGTCGCATCCACCACCACATCTTCTTTGGTGATGACTTCTGCTAAAAATTGATGGGCCATTTCAAGTGGTCGA
Organism: uncultured Streptococcus sp.; assembly: GCA_934215455.1. Taxonomy (GTDB): domain Bacteria; phylum Bacillota; class Bacilli; order Lactobacillales; family Streptococcaceae; genus Streptococcus. The sequence continues at coordinate 8,767 of CAKPZX010000031.1, read as the reverse complement.
AGCATCGGCAGTCTCCTTTTCTTCTAGCTTACATCCTTGGGTACTTCCACGACGACGCATTTCAGTTTCAATGGCGTTTAGGACTTCCCATTTGTTGAGGCTCCACATAGGGCCAATCAACATATCTCGTGGCGCATCCCCTGTAATCCGGTGGATGACAATGTGTTTGGGGATGATCTCCAACTGGTCACAGATGACCTTGACATACTCCTCCTGGCTCATGAGTTGAAGTCGTCCTTCATGATAGTCCCGTTGCATCCGTGTATTGGTCATCAAATGCAAGAGGTGCAACTTGATGCCATCAATTTCATTATCAGTCACACAACGGCGAACATTTTCCACCATCATCTCATGCGTCTCCCCAGGAAGGCCATTGATCAAATGGGAGACGATCTCAGCCTTGGGAACCTGTTTGCGAATACGCTTGACTGTTTCAACGTAGAGGTCATAACTATGGGCCCGATTGATCAATTCAGAAGTCGCTTCATAAGTCGTCTGAAGACCCAACTCAATCGTCACATGCATGCGCTCTGTCAGCTCTGCTAGGTAGGCCAAGGTCTCATCTGGTAAACAATCCGGACGCGTACCAATGTTGATTCCTACCACTCCTGGTTCATTGATGGCCTGTTCATACCGCTCTCGAATGACTTCCACTTTCTCGTGGGTATTGGTAAAATTTTGAAAATAGACCAGGTACTTCTTCACATCTGGCCATTTCCGATGCATAAAATCAATCTCTTTGTAAAACTGTTCTCGAATTGGAGCTTCTGGGGCCACAATGGCATCTCCTGAACCCGAGACCGTACAAAAAGTACAGCCACCGTGGGCGACTGTTCCGTCTCGATTAGGACAATCAAAGCCTGCATCAATTGGGACTTTAAAGGTCTTTTCTCCAAATAAGGTTCGATAATAATCATTCAAGGTATTGTAGGATTTCATACCCTTCATTATAGCAAAAAAAGAGTCGAACTCAAAACGCGAGTTCAACTCCTAGTTGTTAGATGCTTATTTTTGCTTGCCTGTAAAGCGCCATTGAAATCGCAAGCGATCATACAAGGGATACTCAAACTGTAAGACGGCAAGACCCAAAATCATACTGCCGAGAACGTCTGATGGGTAGTGGACCCCGACATAAACGCGGGAAACCACAATGGTCACAATTCCCAGAACCAGCAAGCCTTGAAGGCAATAGCGGGCTGTTTTATTTTTTACATGTTGGCTGATTATGATGATCAAACTTCCCAAAACAAGGGTAGACGCCAGTGAATGACCACTCGGGAAAGAAAAGCCTTTTTCCTCTACTAGATGAAGAATACTTGGTCTCGGTCTCTGGTAGATATTCTTTAGAAGAAGAACCAAAAGACCAGTCAATACCAGATTGCTTCCAAGGAAGAGGGCTTCACTGTACCATTTCTTATAGGCAAAGACCGCTAGCAAAAGACCCACCCAGATGACAATGATCTTGGTATCCATGACGTGGGTCACCTTGGTAAAGAAAGCCGTCAGTGTTGCAGGCAGATCGCCTCGAATAGCAGATTGAATCGTGCTATCAAAGCCTGTTAATTGTTGTGGGTAAAAGCGAATCACATACCCGAGAATGACAAAAATGAGAAGGGCGAAGCTTGCCTTCGCCCAATGTTGTTGTTTATTTTTCATATTTTTTCAAAATCGGTTGCAATAAGGTATAGATCAACCAAAATGCGATGGCCCAAATCACTCCTTCGATTAGGTTAAACGGTGCAACCATTGCGGCTAAATAGTGGACAAGCCCTAGTGTTTTCGAAATATCATAGTTCATAAAACGAGCATACAAAGGGATTGCATAGACATAGTTCACCAATACCATCGTGATACTCAAGCTGATCGTTCCAACAATCGTTGCCAGGACAAATCGACCATGGGTCCGTTCCTTGTTCCAAATCCATGCAAAAGCAAGAACAAAAACAAGAACTCCAATGATATTGATTGGTAATCCGATCAAGGTTTCAAGCCCCTTATTATTGAGGGCTAATTTAAGAACAGATCGGATCAAGGTTACCCAAACAGCACTTTTAAAATCCAATAGGACCAAGGCCAACAAAATGGCGATGATACTCAAATCAATTTTGAAGAAATCTATCAAGAAAGAAAATTGATAGAACATCAAAATAAAAGATAAAGCGGATAAAACAGCCACTAGGGTCAGTTTACGTGTATTTGTCATAACAGGTTCCTCCAATTTTTTAAAAATTAGAGAAGCTGGAAAGACGTCTACTCCATCATTCTACTCTAAACTATTTAAACAAAGCTTAAACTAGAAACTATTCTAGTTACTTTAGCTGGTCTCCATCGAAATATGCCGTTAGTCAGTCTTAGACCCTACCTAACGTTCCATTTACATGAACCAGCTCTAAACAGATCAGAATAGCTGTCAGTCTATTCGTCTCTCGTCTTCTCCCATCCAGACTATACTGTCGGTTGTGGAATCACACCACATCAGCTTGCGCTCGCGGACTTCTTTTAGAGTATGGAAAAGAACATTTCCTAGTAAAAGTCACCGCCGGTCGGGAATTACACCCTGCCCTGAAGACTTCTTAATCATAACAAAAAAAACTTGCTAAGGCAAGTTTTGTAACTTTATAGATTACATCGTTCGGGTTTTAACTTTTCGTTCTTATTTGAGCTTGTCGTGCTCATAACGATGGCTCAACTCCAGCCCCTTAAAACCTTGCTGGCGGAGTGCCTCATAGACAATCATGCAGACGGTATTGGAGACATTTAAACTACGGACATGCTCATCATTCATCGGAATGCGAATGGCCTTCTCTTCGTGCTGGCGCATAAAATCTTCCGGCAATCCTTTATCCTCGCGTCCAAACAAGAAATAATGGGACTTCCCATCCTGATAAGAAACGTCCGAATAGGTCTGATTTGCAAACTTGGACACTAGGTGCACCTGACCGTCACGCGCTGCTTCCATAAACTCTTCTAGGCTATCATAAAAGCGGACATCCAGCTTGTCCCAATAATCGAGTCCTGCTCGCTTCATTTTGCGATCATCGATCGGAAAAGCCATGGGGCGAATGATATGCAAGGGAGAATTGGTCGCCGCACAAGTCCGTGCAATATTTCCCGTATTTTGTGGAATCTGAGGTTGGAACAAGACGATGTGGTTTTGAGCTGCTGACTCTTGGTAGTCCAGTTCTTCAATATTCATACTCGATCTCTTTCTGATAAAAAAATAGCCACACTGCCCGGAGTCAAGCTCAGCAAACAGCGTGGTTACAGCTTCATTAACTTAACTCACAACAGGTTTGAGGTAAATCAACGAAGGTACTTTCTAAGTATATCACTTTTGAAGCTCCTGTCAATAGTTTTTTTAGATTTTTTTAAGAAACTTTACCAAAGTTTTCGATCCCTCCTCGTTCAACTCTTTTGACGATTTTTCCTACTTGTTCTTAGCTTCTCAAAATTCCGCCAGAAAATCCTTAAAAAAGATGAATTTTTCTTGAAAATAGAGTATGATAGAAGCATACTCTGGAGGTATTCTATGAAAATTATTGTTGTTGGTGGAGGAAAGGTCGGAACGGCCCTTTGTCGTTCTCTCGTTGCTGAAAACCACGATGTTATTTTGATCGAAAAAGACGAATCCGTTCTTAACCATATTACCAAACGGTTTGATATCATTGGAATTTTAGGAAATGGGGCAAACTTTAAGATCTTGGAGCAAGCGGATGTTGAAAACTGCGATATCTTCATTTCCATGACCGAGTACGACGAGGTTAACATGGTCTCTGCTGTTTTGGCTAAAAAAATGGGAGCCAAAGAGACCATCGTTCGGGTGCGGAATCCGGAATATTCCAATTCCTACTTCAAGGAAAAAAATATCTTGGGCTTCTCCCTGGTTGTCAATCCTGAATTGCTGACAGCTCGTTATATTGCCAATATCATTGACTTTCCAAATGCCCTTTCTGTGGAACATTTTGCCAATGGTCGGGTAGCCTTGATGGAATTTAAGATCAAGCCAGATAGCAATCTCTGCAATATGAGTCTATCCCAATTCCGAAAGAAATACGGAAATGTCATTGTTTGTGCAATCGAGCGTGGTAACGAACTCACCATTCCAAACGGAGATTTTGTCTTGCAACCTCAAGACAAGATTTTCGTAACAGGTAACCGGATCGAGGTCGTTCTCTTCCACAACAATGTTCGCCCTCAGGTCATTAAAAGCATGATGATCATTGGTGCTGGGAAAATTGCCTACTACCTACTCAATATTCTTCAAGATGTACGTCGCAAGATCGATCTCAAGGTCTTAGAGGTCAATCGTGAACGGGCAGAATTCTTTAGTCAGGAATTTCCTGATCTCTATGTCGTCCATGGAGACGGAACTGCTAAAGACATTCTTTTAGAAGAGAGTGCCAATAACTTCGATGCTGTGGCTACTTTGACAGGGGTCGATGAAGAAAATATCATCACCTCCATGTTCTTGAATTCTGTCGGCGTCAAAAAGAACATTACCAAGGTCAACCGAACCAGTCTGTTGGAGATCATTGGCGATCAGGATATGACCAGTATCGTTACACCAAAACGCATCGCCGTAGACACCATTATGCACTTTATTCGCGGGCGCTACAATGCACAGTTCTCAAATCTAGAAGCTTTGCACCATGTCGCAAACGGCCGGATTGAAACCTTGCAGTTCCAAATTAAGGAAGACAATAAACTAACCCAATATCCCCTCTCTGAATTGAAATTGAAAAAAGGCGTCTTGATCGCCGCCATTATTCGAGATGGTAAGGCTATTTTCCCTAATGGAGATGACCGTTTGATGGTAGGAGATCGGATTGTCGTGACCACCCTGATTCAAAACATCACTAAAATCTACGATTTAGTTGAGAGGTAAGCCTGATGAATAGAAGCATGATTCGTTACCTCTTGTCCAAGCTCCTCTTAATCGAGGCAGCTCTCCTGATCGTTCCCTTAGTGGTCGCTGCCATCTATCAGGAACCTGCCAAGGTCTTTGTCTCTATTGGGGCAACCATGGCCATCTTACTTGGGCTAGGGCTACTTGGTAGTTTTCACAAACCAAAGGATTTTCACATCTATGCTAAAGAAGGAGTCCTGATTGTAGCACTCTGTTGGATCCTCTGGTCCTTCTTTGGCGCCCTTCCCTTTGTCTTTTCGGGACAAATTCCCAACATTATCGATGCCTTCTTTGAAGTCAGCTCTGGCTTTACAACAACAGGGGCAACAATTTTAGATGATGTAGGTGTCCTCAGCCACTCTCTCCTCTTTTGGCGCAGTTTCACCCACTTAATTGGAGGGATGGGAGTATTGGTCTTCGCCCTTGCGATTATGGACAATAACAAGAACAGCCACCTCGAAGTCATGAAGGCGGAAGTTCCTGGTCCAGTTTTTGGGAAGGTCGTTTCCAAATTAAAAAATACAGCTCAAATCCTCTACTTATTGTACTTGGGCTTGTTCTTCCTCTTTGTGGTTCTTTATTTCCTTGCCGGCATGCCCCTTTATGATAGTTTTGTCATCGCCATGGGAACGGCTGGAACCGGGGGCTTTACCGTCTTTAACGACGGAATTGCCCACTACAATAGTAGTTTAATCACCTATTTGGTCAGTATCGGGGTTTTAGTCTTCGGGGTTAACTTTAACCTCTACTACTTCCTCATGATCCGAAAATTCAAGGCCTTCTTTAAAGATGAGGAATTGCGGACCTATATCACGATCGTCCTCGTGTCCAGTGTCTTGATCGCTTACAATGTCCTTCATCTCTATGCCAATGTCGCTAAGAGTTTTGAGATTTCCTTCTTCCAAGTTTCCAATATCATCACCACCACCGGTTTTGGTTATGGAACGACGGAAAAATGGCCTCTCTTTTCACAGTTCATCCTCTTGATGCTAATGGTCATCGGTGGTTCTGCTGGATCGACCGCTGGGGGGCTTAAAGTCATTCGGTGCTTGACCTTATGGCGAATCGCAAAAAATCAGGTTCTTTCGACCTTGTCTCCGAATCGCGTTCTAACCTTACATGTCAATGATACGGTATTGGATAAGGATACACAGCATCAGATCCTCAAGTACTTTACAATATACAGTTTTATCACGATCGGCCTGCTCTTTGTAGTCAGTCTAGACAATAATAACTTCATGACGGTTGTCAGTGCTGTCTTTAGTTGTTTCAACAACATTGGACCTATGATTGGAACAGGTCAAACCTTCTCCATCTTTAGTCCGATTTCAAAACTGTTACTTTCCTTAGCCATGATTGCCGGACGGCTTGAAATCTATCCAATGATTCTACTCTTCCTCCCTAAAACATGGTCTAAACGCTGATAAACAACTCTAGTACAAAATTCAACACCCTTAGAAAAATAATTTCTAAGGGTGTTTCTGTTTATTTGCGATCGGCCTATTTTGATTCTTCATTTCGCTTCAGGCTAAAATGCTCTGGCAAGGGGTCTGGTCCCGCTTTTGTTCCAGGATGGCAACGCAGAATCCTTGCAATTCCCATCAAGACACCTTTCGCACCAAAGCGTTCAATCGCTTGGATCATATAATTGGAACAGGTCGGTTGAAAGCGACAAGAAGGCGGAAATAGGGGAGAGATCCATTTTTGATAGCCTCTGACCAGCGCAATCAGGATTGTTTTCATGCTTTTTTAGATTTAGTTACTGCTAGATTGTGCAACTGGCTGATTTCTTTTTTGTTTAAGCGACGGTATTCACCCGGACGTAGTCCTGAGACGTCCAAATTTCCAAATTGGGTCCGTGAAAGTTTATCCACTAAAAGTCCCACAGCTTCAAACATCTTTTTAACCTGGTGGTTACGCCCTTCATGAATGGTCAACTGAACCACTGAACGGTTTTTTTCAACATCCACTTTTAAGATCTCGTAAGTCGCTGGCTTGGTTTTCTTTCCATCAATGGTCACCCCTCGCGTCAAGGGACGCAAGTTTTCCTTGTTGGCAATCCCTTTGACACGCGCTACATAGACCTTATCAATTTCATTTCGCGGGTGAATCATCTCATCTGTAAAATCACCATCATTGGTCAAAATCAAGACACCAGATGTATCCCAGTCCAAACGTCCTACTGGGTAGATGCGCTCTGGTACTTGAGATAAAAGGTCAACGACTGTTGTCCGTCCTTTATCATCCGATACACTAGAGATGACACCACGTGGCTTATTTAAAAGATAGTAGACCTTTTCTTCGTTATAGATTGGAGTCCCTTCTACTTCAACCTGATCACCGGTTTTAATGATGGTCGCTAATTCACGCACGACTTGACCATTGACCGTCACCAAGCCTTGCTTGATCAGTTCTTCGGCCTTGCGACGACTAGCCACGCCTGCATGGGCAATATATTTGTTAATTCTCATCTAGTTCCTCTGTTCTCTCTGAAAATAATTGACCTTCTTCTGGATCGATGTCCACTTCCTCAACCTTTGGCAATTCCTCCAAATGATTGATCCCCATATAATCCAAAAAATACTCCGTCGTGACATACAAATTAGGACGCCCGAGGACTTCTTTTTTCCCATCTTCGCGGATCAGATCAAATGATAGTAGTTTGGTAATGGCACCACTGGAATTGACGCCTCGAATATCATCGACCTCCACGCGAGTGATCGGTTGCTTATAAGCAATGATTGATAAGGTTTCAAGGGCAGCCCGAGACAAACTTTGGTTCATAGGCGTTCTAGAATAGTCTCGTAAAACCGAAGCGTAGTCTGCCTTTGTCACCAATTTATAACGGGAAGCTGTCTCCATCAAACAGAGACTCGTATCTGTATCCTCCTGGTATTTTTGGGCCAATTTTTCTAAACTTTGCACCACACCTGTTGGGGGTAAAGAGAGAAGATCTGCGATTTGTCTGGCAGTGATTCCTTCTTCACCCGCTACAAATAAGAGTGCTTCAATTTCAGCTAATTTGCTCATGTTCAATCCTATTTAAGTAAATTTCTCCAAAAGCCCTGTCCTGTACCACTGTGACCTCTTGAATCTTGATCAATTCAAGGGTTGCAAGAAATAGGGTAATGACCTCTTGGAGATCCGCTGCTTCTAGAAACAAGTCCTGCAAGAGAACTTGTGAACGATCTTGGAATCGGTGACGCAGCTGGTCCATCAGATCCTCAATCTTGTATTCATCCTTTACAATGGTTGTATGGTTCTGGCGGAATTCTTCTTTTTTCTTGGTCAATAGTTTTGAGAAAGCCAAGAAGAGATCCACCGTGGTGCGATCATGAAGTAATTCGGTATCGTCATAAACCAATTCCATCTTCGGTTTTGAATAATAGAGGGCGCGCTCCTCGTGCTGCGAGGCCATCAACTCTCCTAATTGCTTGTATGTACGGTACTCTTCCAATTGAGAAAGGAGGTCCTGCTCTAGATCCTCTGCTTCATCCATCTCCTCTGCGACCTTAGGAAGAAGTCTTCGACTCTTGATCAGGGTTAGTTGACTCGCCATCAGCATGTATTCTCCTGCCACCTCTAGTTTCATAGCCTGGAGGGTTGCCAGATAGGCTAGATACTGTTCAATCACCTCAATCAAGGGGACCTCATAGATATCCATCTGGTATTTAGAGACCAAGTGGAGCAAGAGGTCCAAAGGCCCTTCAAAATCTTTAATTTTAATATCCATTATTTATATTTTTCTAATGTCACCATGGTTTTTAGGCCCAATTCACGCGCAATACTAAAGAGATCCACACCGAGTTCACGTTGTTTCAAAATATATTGCTCACGAATCGATTGTGCCGAAAGGTCTTG
>CAKPZX010000030.1 GCA_934215455.1 uncultured Streptococcus sp. | reverse complement strand
TCCATGACCATCACCGCATCCCCACTGGCATATTTAAAACCAGCCAAGATGCCACTCTCTCGTCCAAAATTTCGACTGAAACGGATATATTTGATGCGGTCGTTTTCTCTTGCAAATTCTTCAATTAACTCAAAGGTTTTGTCACTACTTCCATCATCGATATAGAGAATTTCATAATCAGAGAGCTCTTTCCCTAACATTTGCTCAAGCTGATTAGAAATTTCACGATGGGTTTGAGGAAGTACCAGCTCCTCATTCAAGAGGGTTATTAAGATTGATAATTTCATCCCTTTTCTCCATAATACATTCCCAAAAAAGAGAGAGCTCATGCTCTCCCCTTATATAGAAACTCATTGTTTATTTAATAGACAATTTTCGTTTCAATACAACTGCACCTACTAACACAAAGGCTCCTGAGAATACAAATCCAGTTGCTGCAACTTCACCTGTATTAGGAAGAAGCGCTTTACGCCCTCCTCCATTGTTTCCACCTTTTGGTCCTGGTTTTCCAGTCGTGGTCGTCGTGGTTGATCCTTCACTTCCTGGAGTCACCGGTTTCTCTGGAGTTGTCGTTGTGGTTGTGGTTGTCGGCTCTGCAGTAGTTGTTGTAGTTGTTGTTGGTTCTGCAGTGGTCGTTGACGTAGTCGTTGGCTCTTCTGTTGTTGTAGTTGTAGTAGTCGTCGGCTCTTCTGTTGTTGTAGTTGTAGTAGTCGTTGGCTCTGCAGTAGTTGTGGTTGTAGTAGTCGTCGGCTCTTCTGTTGTCGTAGTTGTAGTAGTCGTCGGCTCTTCTGTTGTCGTAGTTGTAGTAGTCGTTGGCTCTGCAGTAGTTGTGGTTGTTGTAGTCGTCGGCTCTTCTGTTGTCGTAGTTGTAGTAGTCGTCGGCTCTTCTGTTGTCGTAGTTGTAGTAGTCGTCGGCTCTTCTGTTGTCGTGGTTGTAGTAGTCGTCGGCTCTTCTGTTGTCGTAGTTGTAGTAGTCGTCGGCTCTGCAGTAGTCGTTGTGGTTGTCGTTGTCGGCTCTGCAGTGGTCGTTGTAGTAGTTGTCGGTTCTGCAGTAGTCGTCGTTGTTGTGGTCGTTGGCTCTGCAGTAGTCGTCGTTGTTGTTGTTGGCTCTGCAGTAGTCGTCGTTGTTGTTGTTGGCTCTGCAGTAGTTGTTGTCGTTGTCGTTGGCTCTGCAGTGGTAGTTGTAGTAGTTGTCGGCTCTGCAGTAGTTGTTGTGGTTGTTGTAGTCGTGGTGGTTGTCGTTGTTGTGGTAGTTGTAGTAGTTGTCTTTTGGTCTACAATCGTCTTCTCTACTGGAGCTTTTGGTGTTTTAAATTCTCCAGCTTCCACAACAGTATCTGCCGCCAAGTCATAACCTTCTGGAGCTGAAATTTCTTTGATGATATATTTGTCACGCAAGATGTTTTTAACAGTAAATTCACCGTTCGCATCTGATTCGAATTCACCAATAACTTCACCAGTTGCCTGACGAACAACTTGGAATTTCGCACCTTTAAGTGGAGCACCGTTTTCGTCTACTTTTTTCACTTTAATGCTAAATTCGTAACCGATACCTTCACCACCAGCGATTTGAATATCTACTTTACTTTTTGAGTCGTAAGGTTTTTTGTTGTCACCTGCGATAGTCGCTGTATTCTTAATTTGTTCGCCGTCAACAGTTTCATAGTTAGCAACTGCTTCATATTCTACTGCAAAGTGATCGTTAGCAGAAATATTACCAAAGTCAATAGAGAATGACTTATCTGTTGCGTTTACAGTATAGTTAGCCGTAACGTCTTGTTTATTGTTAAGAGTCCATTTTCCATTAGCGTATTCCCAAGTACCTTTGAAGATTTTGAAACTATCCTTTTTGTAGGTAACCCCTGCTGATGTTATTGAATCTGAAAGGACTGCATTGTTGATTGCTTCGTTAGTTCTGTTTACAGAGATACGGAATCCAAGGTTTTTGTGATCTCCATTATCCCAACCAGATTTGATGATTGTGTAACGTTTACCTTCACCAACTGTTGTACTTGTTACTTTACCGTTGAATTTTACATTACCGTTAACAGAAACCTTAACAGGAACTTCACCATCATTTGGGAATTTATCTTTGTTAACACCAGCGTAGAAGAAGAATGAACCTGAAACGTCATTTTTCGTTTGAGCGAAATCTGTGAATGTCAAGACAATCTTACCAGTTTTTGCATCAACTTTTGCATCGGCAATCTTTTTACCAGTGATTGTATCGTTGATTTCAAAATCCTGAGACTTGATATCGATTGGTCCATCGATAGTGACTTCAGTTGTATCCCCTGCTTTAACATTTTTTCCTTCTAAAGCAAATTTTGCATTCAGACGGAAAGTGTCATAACGACCTAGACCGGTTGCTAATTCTTCACCTTTGCTATTTTGGATCTTGATCTCCGTGATGACATCGACTTTTTTAGACGTTTCCGCCTGTACAGTTTTAGAAAAAAGTGTCAATGACACAATCAATAGCGAACAAACTATTGACAAAAAAACTGCTAACTTTTTCATTTTTTCTCCCTTTCTAGGCTGATTTTTTATAAATCAACGCATATAATATAGCAAAACATAGTGAAGAAGTCAAGATTATTGAACAAAAAAACCATCTTTTGTATATTTAAGGGCTATTTGGCTTGTGAATTTTTTTAAGTAACTCTTCCTCTTTCAAACAGTTATTTTTCCAAAATCAGCACATCTTTAGTAGATAAGTTACTTTCTTTATACCCTGATTCCTTATAGAGGTTTAGAGTGGCTGTTTCAGAATAGCCATTTTTTTCCTCTTGCATTTCCCTTGGAACTACCACTATGTCAATCTTAGAATCAAGCTTTTTGTCATTATGGTAGAAAATATCATACAATTTTTCATGGCTGCGAAGACTCGGCGTATAGCCACCTGCTGCTAAGACCGCTTTATCTTTAGGGATGGCCTGCAAGGTCTTTTCGAGCCCATCAAAATAGTCTTTGCGTGTTTGATAGTATTGGATTTCAAAATTCCAATTATGCGTGAAACTGTATAGAATGGCGCTTGAAAAAATGATGGAAGAAGCTAGTAGAGCCACCAATACATTATCTGATGCCAACTGGTTCTTGCTTAATTGATCGATAGACAATAAAGCCATCAAAAATAGAAGCGTGACCGAACCATAGCTATACTGAAAACCAATATCATATTGGTAAGGCCAATCCATCAACAAATTAATGAGAAAAAGAGGCAGCATCAGAAAATAGGTAGACCAACGTCTCTGAATCAGTGGTAAAAAGCTAAAAGGAAATAGGACCAAAAAGAGGTAACCAAGTCGTTTCGCTGTAAATAGACTTCCCAAAACATAAAGCGGATTTAGGACTACATTTTTCACAACCATCAGGAGGCCGTTTTCGCCACTCAATAATAGATTATTGTATCGAGAAACCATAGCTCCCTCGCCATATCTTGCTAAGAGGAACATGGCAAATGCAAAATAAAGTATCGGTAAGGCAAACAGGCTGAGATACAACCATTTTTTAAACTTGGCCTCAAAGGTAAAACGATGTTGAAACGCAAAATAAAGTCCTAAGGATAGCACGTAGACAAAGGCATCCTCTTTCACAAAGAGAAGCAATAAGGTGATGAAAAGAGTTCTGCCACGCCACTGAGAGATCAGGCTGTAGAACAACCAAAGTATCAATGGAGGCAAAAAACAATTTTCATGCAAATGGAATCCACCACTCGTTGTCATGACCGGAGTCACAAAAAAGAGGGCAAGTACGAGTGGCGTCATGACTTTTGGCAATTGTATTTTCTTTAGAATCAAACAAAGCGGGATAACTGCAGAAAAGACAATCACTGTTTGAGCAATATCTAATGTTTCCACATAAGGAAATAGCATATAGAAGGGCAAGATCAAATAATAAATCGGAGAAATATGGACTCCGAAATGCGATAAGGCCCTATCTCTTTCGAGGGTGGTAACTTGTGAAAAATCATGTCTCATTCTCTCAAACATCTGTGAAAAGATTCCAATATCAAAAGAAGAGACCGCATTGGCTTTAATCTTATAATAGGCAACAATCGATAGATAGAGCACATAGAAAATACCACCGATTAGTGTCACCACTGTGAGTCTTCGAACCCAGGTTTCATTAACTTTAGCCAAAGAAACCTTGGAGAGAAGAAAACCGATCAGGACAGCAACGATAATGGCTACTAATACTGGCCAAATCAAAGTAGGCAACTTCGATTCAGAAATCGTAAACGTAAAGATTCCCAGTTCCTTATCTTGAAGATTGGCACTGGTTTGTAGCAACAATTTCGGAAAAGACAAGACATCTACCACTAAGAAGATATAAGCGATTTTTTCTTTTCCTAAATAAAAATATAGAAACAAGACCAGTGAGAGCAACACTAGGCCCAATGACATAAAGAGACTCGGACTTTTCAAAATAGAAATAAATAGGATACCTGCCACGAACCAGAGATTCAATTTTTGTATGCAGATATACTTCTTACTCTCCGTCAAAAACCAAAGAATAGGATAACTAATGAACAAAGCAAGGACCGTATGGGTCCATCCTACTTTACCAAGTTCTAGAAATAATTCCTTTGTTGAAAAACTTAATAGATTGACCATCATGGCCACAAAATAAGAACCTAGAAGCAACCATAAATAGTTAAGGTTCATTGTCTTAGCAAGGTTCATTGTCTTAGCAAGTTTCATTTCTATCAATACCTCCCAATTGTAGTTCCTATTCTAGCACAAAACCCTTACTATTTCTAGATAGTAATAACCATACCAAAAGAGAGGCTGATACCAATTCAACCTCTCTTTTTCTTATAATTCCTGTAATAAATAACGGAAGAGTTCTAAATTTCCTTTTTCTTCATTGACCAAATATTCTGGATGCCATTGCAAGCCCATAATCCGATGGCCATCTACTGCTTCAATCGCTTCGATGGTGTGATCACGCGGATCAAAGGCGGTTGCACGGAAATTTGGTGCAAGATCCTTGATACTTTGACGGTGCACGGAATTGATCCGACTAGCCTGACCAAAGAGTTGCTCCACCACACTACCTTTTTTAGTCTCGATAGAATGGGAAGTCCCAAACGGAAGTCCTTGCCAATGTCCCTCGATCTCTTGGTTGAGTGTTCCTCCAAAAGCCACATTGATCAACTGAACCCCACGGCAGATTCCTAGAACCGGTTTGTTTTGGCGAACCGCTTCCTTCAGCAGGGCAAGCTCAAATTGATCCCGTTCGATATTGTAATCATCGCTTTCGATGGTTTTTTCTTCGCCATAGAGACTAGGATCGACATTTTGACCTCCACTTAGGATCAACTTGTCAATCGTTTCAACATAATCCTTAACTAAGGAAGGATCTCCCATCGGGATGACCATTGGAAGTCCACCTGCTTGACGGATCCCTTCCGCAAATTGACTAGACACGGAGGAATGAAGGTTTTTCCCTTCCGGGTCCACCGGACAGAGATTAGCGGATACTCCAACAATTGTTCTGCACATATTCATTCCTCCTTCATTTTAACTACTACTTATCTTACCACCCATTAGTGATAGTGTCTAATATGTATTTTTTAAAACCGTGATAGATTTTATTTATCACCCTCACCTTCCTCACAAAACAATTGATGATCATACAAGTTTTTTTACCTATATTATGTTAAAATAGAGAGGAAAATAGAATCGTCCTTCAAGGCACACATTAGGCCGTTTCGAAGGTGCAAGCGCTAGATTCCTAGCCTTGTTGAAAAAATAGACATAGAAATGGAAGATACAATGGAAAAACAAACCGTTGCAGTATTGGGTCCTGGTTCATGGGGAACAGCCCTTTCACAAGTCCTCAATGATAACGGCCATGAAGTCCGTCTCTGGGGAAATATCCAAGAACAAATCGATGAAATTAATACCACTCATACCAATCAACGCTATTTCAAAGACATCGTTATTAGCGATCAAATTACCGCTACGACCGATCTGAAAGCAGCTTTGGACGGTGTGGATGCTATCCTTTTTGTCGTTCCTACAAAGGTGACCCGCTTAGTCGCTAAACAAGTCGCTGAAACACTGGATCACCCTGTCACAGTCATGCACGCTTCTAAAGGGCTCGAACCTGGTACACACGATCGGATTTCTCAAATCCTTGAAGAAGAAATCCCTGCTTCTCTTCGCAGCGAGGTAGTGGTCGTTTCTGGACCGAGTCATGCAGAGGAGACCATCGTACGGGACATCACCCTCATTACAGCAGCCTCAAAAGATTTAGAAGCTGCACGCTATGTTCAAGAACTCTTTAGCAATCACTACTTCCGCCTCTATACCAATACAGATGTTATCGGAGTGGAAACTGCTGGAGCCTTGAAGAATATCATCGCGGTCGGAGCTGGAGCCCTGCACGGTCTTGGTTATGGTGACAATGCCAAAGCAGCCATCATCACGCGCGGTCTCGCTGAAATCACGCGCCTTGGCGTTAAGCTCGGAGCTAGCCCATTGACCTATAGCGGTCTGTCTGGGGTTGGTGACTTGATCGTTACCGGAACTTCTGTTCACTCTCGCAACTGGCGAGCTGGGGATGCTCTCGGACGTGGCGAAAAATTGGAAGATATCGAAGCCAACATGGGCATGATCATCGAAGGGATCTCTACGACCAAAGTCGCCCACGAGCTGGCCCAAGAATTGGATGTCTACATGCCGATTACACAAGCCATTTACCAAGTCATCTATGAAGGAAAAGATATCCGCGAAGCCATCCACCACATGATGAGCAATGAATTTAAAGAAGAAAATGAGTGGAAATAAGTCAACCACCCTAACATCAATCCTACCTTTTAGAAAGGAAACTATATGACTAAAGTTAGAAAAGCAGTCATTCCTGCGGCTGGTTTGGGGACACGCTTCCTCCCAGCTACCAAAGCTTTGGCAAAGGAAATGTTGCCAATCGTTGACAAACCTACGATCCAATTTATCGTAGAAGAGGCTCTGAAATCTGGGATTGAAGAAATCCTTGTCGTAACAGGGAAGGCCAAACGTTCGATCGAAGACCATTTCGACTCTAACTTCGAATTGGAATACAATCTCGAGCAAAAAGGCAAGACTGACTTACTCAAGTTGGTCAATGATACAACAGCGATCAATCTTCATTTCATCCGTCAAAGTCACCCTCGAGGTTTAGGGGACGCTGTTCTTCAGGCAAAAGCCTTTGTTGGAAACGAGCCTTTTGTCGTTATGTTGGGAGATGATCTGATGGACATCACTAATGATGATGCCTTGCCATTGACCAAACAATTGATGAACGACTACGATGAAACCCATGCGTCAACCATCGCTGTGATGGAAGTCCCTCACGAAGAGGTTTCTTCTTACGGTGTGATCGCACCTCAAGGCGAAGGCATTAACGGTCTTTATAGCGTTGAAACTTTTGTCGAAAAACCAAACCCAGAGGATGCTCCAAGTGATCTCGCTATTATCGGACGCTACCTCTTGACTCCTGAAATCTTTGATATTCTTGCAAATCAAGAACCAGGTGCTGGCAATGAAATTCAATTGACAGATGCGATCGACACCCTCAATAAGACCCAACGAGTTTTTGCCCGTGAATTTAAAGGCCAACGCTACGACGTCGGTGATAAATTCGGCTTCATGAAAACTTCGATTGACTATGCCTTGAAACACCCTCAAGTCAAAGATGATCTCAAACAATATATTATCGACCTTGGAAAAAAATTAGAAGCATCTGAACAAACTTCAGACTAATCATTCATAAATCAAAAGAATACAAAAGAGACTGGCCATATCATGTAAAAGCTTTACTGCCTTACAATGGTCAGTCTTTTTTATAAAAAAGAGGCTGGATAAAAATCCGGCCTCTTTCGTTTCATTGGACTTGGTCCAATTCACTTTTTAATTCTTATTGTTTAAGGATGAACATTGTAAGAATAATTGGTATTTGGGAAAGTTTCAACAGTTGCTTTCGCAAAAGATGAACCAAAACGATTGTTCTCATTGCCGCCATTACCAGCTGAAACTGCTTCGGATGGATCTTGAGCTTTTGCTTCTGGTTTCACAAATGTTTCAACTTTAGTAGAAACATAAGATTCTTTATCTTTTGTAGCTGCATAACCGAAGCGGTTATTTGGATTGCCTTCTTCATTGACTTTGGTTTGAATTGGCTGAGTTTTTTCTGGCTGTACTGGTTTCTCAGGTTGAACCGGTTTGTCAGGTTCTACTGGTTTCTCAGGTTGAACTGGTTTTTCAGGTTCTACTGGTTTCTCAGGTTCTACTGGTTTCTCAGGTTGAACTGGTTTCTCAGGTTCTGGATCTTTGTAATCATCTGGCTTAGAGGCACGATATGGATCATCTTTACGACCTAGCTCAATCAAATGTGCATGCATATCTGCTTCATAAGATTTGAAGTGTTCAAATAGTTTTTTAGAAAGTGCAAGAGCATTTGCTGTAACTTCGTCTTCTACTGCTTTAGCAGCTTCCGGATTATCTTTCAAAGCTTTATATTTCGCATCACTAGCTTCTTGTTCAATAATCAATTGTTTTTCAAGAGCTTTCCAGTGATCTTGAACTGATTTTCCAAAGACATCTTGGTTATTGATCGCCATGTTGTCAATGTGCCATACTGTCCAATACCATGAATTTGGATCATAAGTTGCTGTTTGAGGTTTGAAGGCTTCGTAAGTATCTTTTAGATTACCATAGAATGGAACATAAGGAGTGTTCCGAGATGGTCCCATACCAAGCCATAAAGTACCACCAAATGATTTTGGAAGGTTTGGATTGATTTGGTAAACATGGGCATCAATGACGTTTTCGTTTCCTAAAGCATACTTGTATTGGTCTTTACGAACAGCATCATTGCTACCATTATCCCCTTGTTTCTTGACACCAATTTGATCGTCTGGAACAAAACGACCATTCAAATGTTCAAAACGGTTGCGTTGGAGGGCAAAGGCATCTTCCAAAGTAAATTTCTTGTTTGGATCTGTTGGTGAGCGGAAGAGTTCGTATTCATCATCTTCATAAGTCACTTTTGATTTTGGATCCAAAAGAGTGATTCCTGCGTAAGTACGTGAACGGTCTCCTTCAGCATATTTTTCTGGTCCATAAGATTTAGCGATATGGAAGTTACCATCTTTGTCTGTCTTGTAGTTACCAGATTCTTTGGCTACTTTTTCGACATCTTTCGAAGCGATCACATTTTCCTTGTCATTCAAATCCACATGACCAAGGTAGTAGGTATTTGCAAAGACTGCATATTTGTCTTCTGGGACTTTTACTGCTACATATTGGTGACCAGAAAGAATTTCCATGTACCAAGTTTCTTTCTGGTCCGCAATAACAACTGTATTCCCCTCAGCTGAACCTTTTTCTTCAATGACTTTCGCAAGTAATTCGATTCCTTCGCGAGCAGATTTTGCACGAGGTAAAATTACATCAAGCATGGCAGCTTCTGGAATTCCCTTTTCTGTCAATGGGTCAGTCTTCAAGACTTTTTTGTTTGGAATGGCTGTAACAGTTGAGGTCATAGAAACGCCGGCTTCGTTAAATCCATGTTCACCAAAAGCACCGTTACTACCATCTCCACGAGCAGAGTCATAAGTCGCTGTGTATTTCATTTCACTAGCAGCATGTGGATAGGTAAAACCATTGGATTCGTCTTCCAGTTGATCCCCTTCCTTATAGTTCTTCGCATCAACAACTACAAAGTTTTTGTTGTGCTTTCCACCATTTGGATAGTAAGGGTAGTCTTCTGTCCGACCAAAGAGAGTGGTCCCATCCTTGGTCAATTGGCGACCAATGATAAAACCGCAACAGGCTTGAACAGCTTGAATCGGTAGGAGTAAGAGTGTCATCGCTACCAATGAGAGTTTTAACAACCATTTTTTCATGGCAAATCTCCTTTATTTTTGCACTACTTCTGACAAAATAGCACTATTTTTGATTTTTATATCTCCAGTTTACACCTTTCTCAACCTTTTTGCAAACGCTTTCTATTTTGCATTTTTATACCTCTTTACCCATGATTGCCTTCTCTATGGACCTAGCAATAGAGAGCTCACTTGACTCCTGCAAATATATTATAATAAATATATACAATTCTTTGCATTTCAAACAATTTTCTGTTAGTTTACGATTGCACTACATTTTTTAGAAAAAAAGAGAGTGGGACAGAAATCGGTAATTCGTTAGAATTCGATTTCGTCGTCCCACCTCCGCACAGTTGAGTAGGGCTGTAAAAGCTGATGAAATCAGCGTAGTAGAGCCCACTCAACCACTGCGTCTTGCTCGACAATCCAAAAACAATTAAGAGGCTAGGACTTTTGTCCTAGCCTCTTCTTAAAATAGATTCAAGATTTTACCTAAGAAATAAAGCAAAAGTAAGAGATAAGATAGGGCTGCACTCATCTGATAGGTTCGGTTCATAAAGCGAGCTTCCCCTCTTACTGGAAAGACATAAGCCAACATGACCCCAGCTACTAAGCCACCGATGTGCCCCGCCATACTGATCCCTGGCATGAAGCTAAAGATCAAATTGACCACAATCAAGCTGGTATAGGACTGACTCAAGTGGCGAATATAGGGACTTTGGACAATAAAGCGCAGAGCACCAATAGTCCCAAACAGTCCAAAGAGGGCTGTAGAAGCTCCTGCTGCAATCACATCTGGCGTAAAAATAGCGACAAAGACATTGCCCATCATGCCCGATAAGAGATAAAGAGCTAAGAAAGCCTTCGATCCAAAGAGATCTTCTGCCAAACGTCCTAAGTAATAGAGGGTGATCATATTGAGCACAAAATGTTCTAGGCCGATATGAACAAATGTAGCTGTCACGATTCGCCATAACTGGCTAGGATCGACTTTCACAACCTCTCCAATAATACCACCGCTATAGTAAATAGCAGCACCCGTTTGGTAGTTGCCTCCAAATCGGATAAACATGGAAAGAAAGACTGCCGTTGTCACTAACAACAAGAGGCTAGTCACAGGATAACGACGATCAAAGAGTAACTTCATAGACTAGCACCTCCTGAACTGCCTGATCAAACGTATCTGGCTGGAAATCCTTCTGCTGGATGGAATAAATCGTACTAACCGTTTTTCCAGTAAAATCTGCTAAATAACGATCATAATAGCCACCACCATAGCCAATTCGGTAGCCTTTTGACTGGAAGACCACGCCTGGTACATGGATCAGATCAATCTCTGACTGTTCCACAAGCTTTCCTTTTTCATTGGGCTCCAGCAAACCAAAGTGTGTTTTTTCCAAAATGTCAGGATCGTATTCCACAAATTCCATCCGCCCTTGTGGATAGGTACGGGGAACACAGACGCGTTTTCCAAGTTGAAGAGCTGCTTGAATCAAGCCAGCTGTGGAAACTTCATGGTCAAAAGACAGATAGGTCGCAAGGGTCTTTGCCTCCTGAAAAGCTGGTAGCTCCAAGAGGCGTTGAGTCAGCTCTTCATCTGCTTGAGTTTTCACGGATTCTGGCAACTGTTTCATGGCTGCAATGGTTTCTTTTCGTAGTGTTTTCTTCATTCCCTACTCCTTTTGTCTAGCTTTAATTGTATCATTTTTTAGGAAAGATCCGAACAGTTTTTATACAACAAAGAAAAAATCCAACTCCAGACGGAGTTGAATCAATCGCTTATTGGTTGGCTTTCATTTTCAAAAATTTACCAATGTTTTCCACAGCGAAGGAAAGGGCTGCTTCATTTGGGCTCATCTTTGGATGGTGCAGGGCATAAGGGGTATCAATCCCCAACCAGAACATGACACCCGGAACCTTGCTCAAGAGAAATCCGAAGTCTTCTCCTGTCATCGCAGGCAGAATATCAATCAGGTTCACATCTTCCTCAGCTGTGAAAAAGTCCATGAGTTCTTTGGCCAATTCTGATTGGTTTTCCACAGGCAGGTAGCCTCCTTGCTTGAGTTCCAGGTCCAATTTCACATCAAAGGCTGCTGCAACTCCTTCTGCAATGGCTTTGACCCGTTTTTGAGTCAGAAGGTTCATCTCCATGGTCAAGGTCCGAATGGTCCCATGAAGGAAGGCTGTCTCAGCAATCACATTATTGGTTGTCCCTGCATGCATGGAACCAAAGGTCACCACAGCCCCTTCAATCGGATCGACATTTCGACTCACGACCGATTGGACTTGGGTAATGAAGTAAGAGGCTGCTACAAGAGCGTCATTGGCCTCATGTGGAAAGGCAGCATGCCCTCCCTTACCTGTAAAGGTAATCTTGACTTCACAGGTCCCCGCAAAAAGGGTACCCGTATTGGTCGCAATGTCTCCCACCTTCAAATCAGGGCGTACATGCAGACCATAAAATTCATCAGGAAGCCAGTCGCCAAAAGCATTGTCCTTATACATGAGCATCCCACCAGCTTCGTTTTCTTCAGCTGGTTGGAAGAGAAAGAGCAGATTATTTTTGGGTTGCACTTGAACCAGTTGATCCAAAAGCCCAAGAGCTGTCGTCATGTGCATATCATGACCACAAGCATGCATCCGTCCTTCGTGCTTAGAGGCAAAATCAAGGCCCGTTTGTTCCACAATCGGTAAGCCATCGATATCTGTCCGCCAACCAATAGTTTTTTCAGGAGCAGACCCATGGAGATAAACCAGGATCCCGGTCCGCCAAGTCCGTTGCTCTACAAAGTCCTTGCCCGCTGTGATCTCTGCGATTCTCTCTAAGAGGTAGGCTTGGGTTTCAAACTCTTCCAAGCCAATTTCAGGGATTTGGTGCAAATCCCGTCTGATTTTGATTAAATCCAATGTCATCGTCGTCTTCTTTCTATTAGAATAGAGGCCTTGCGGCCTCTACTATCAATATCTTACAAATTACGCAAGGCGTCTTCGAGTGCTGTTTTTTGTTGCGTTTTTTCGTCGATTTCCTTGATAATGCGGGCTGGGACACCAGCTACGACCACATTTTCAGGGACATCTTGAGTAACGATAGCGCCAGCGGCAACGACTGAACCGTTCCCTACTTGAACCCCTTCAATCACAACTGCATTGGCACCGACCAAGACATTGTCACCGATCCGAACAGGCTCAGCAGAAGCTGGCTCAATGACACCCGCAAGAACGGCACCTGCACCGATGTGGCTGTTTTTACCAACTGTTGCACGGCCGCCAAGGATAGCCCCCATATCAATCATGGTTCCTGCACCGATTTCAGCGCCGATGTTGATGACAGCCCCCATCATCACGACAGCATTGTCTTCGATGGTCACTTGGTCACGGATAATAGCACCTGGTTCGATACGCGCATTTAGATAGCGCTTATCCAACAATGGAACAGCTGAATTCCGGCCATCTTGTTCCACCACATAATCCTTGTTTTCAGTCAAGTTAGCAAGAAGGGGCTCGATATCTTTCCAGTCACCGAACAAAACATTGCCAAGCTTGGTGACAGAAGCAGGAACAGCTGTTGCCAATTCCCCTTCAAAGGTTACTTTCACATTTGTTTTCTTTTCTGCATTTCCAATAAAAGCGATAATTTCTTGAGCAGACATTTTTTGTGCAGTCATGAGATTCTCCATTCATTTCAATTAAAGGTATCCATATTATACCACAATCCAAGTGAGATGAACACCTAAGGCGACGTGCTTGTAGCCGAATCCTCCAGGCCTGTTATTTCACTGATGGTGCGATTGCTTCCAAAGTGAATCGTAACTAAATGCGCATCAGAAAGTTTATAGTAAAAGATTAAGAAGGACTCTGAACTCATCATACTCGACCAAGAAACACGGCTAGGAATTCCTACTGTATTCACAAGATCTGCATAGCTGGTTCCTATTTTAATATTGGCAAAATCCTCTCTATTCAAACTGCCATTTTTATTGGCTAATCGCTCACTGTTTAGGTTCTCAAAATCAAGAGAAGATAAACGGTCACCAACAATATTTGAAAGTAAAACTGTTACGGAAGAAGGAGAGCCTTCCGACTGATAATCCAATTGTGTCATAAAAGGACTGACACCACCTTCTTGGTAGGTTTCTTCCCCACTACTAGCCTTCCCCAGTACAGCTACCACATTCTGCGGAGACAGATAAGTTGAAGAGGTCCGGCCTTGATCCCCCTCACTTAAACCAGGAATCAGGGAGATCGCCTTCTCATAGGTCACTTGAAACTGAAATTCACCTTCCGGTGCAATCAAGGTACTCGTACCACTCTTCAAGGTTTCCTTTCTGGTTCCATAAGACCGGCCAGGACTTCCGTATTCACTGGCTGTAGAAGAAGGATGTTCCTCACTATGGATACCTCCTGAAGCCAGATAGGCAAATAATCCCAGCATGGCCAATAATCCAAAAAAGGCCGCTAGCGAAGACCCTCCACTATTAGAGGAAGGAGAGTAGGTTTTCGCTCTATCCGATTGGGAGTCTAGTACCGTTTGTCTTGGTTCTGAATGCCTGCCTCCCCCTATTGAAGCCAGATCGGCTTCTGAAATCAAGCGGCTCCCACCCTGGTGCTCTACTTTTTTCTCAGCTGAAGGAGACTGCCCTATTGTATCTTGTGCTGGTGTTTCTGACCTTGCTTCTTCTGTTAGTGATGTAGCAAGAACGACCTGAGCTGATTCGTCTTCAGGTGTAGCAAATGAGCCTTCCTTTGGATCATACGATTCCTCCTTCACACCAATCGCTGGTTCGTCTTTTCGTTCCTCTTCTTGTTTCACCTCTTCCTGAAAAGCAGGGACTTCTAGCACTTCTGGCTCTTTTGCGAGCGTATCTTCTAGCTTCTCAGGACTTCCTTTTTCTAAGGGTGCTTCTTTCGGCTGGCCTTTCGAAAACCGACTCTGGTGCTCATTTCGTAGATGCGACCAGTCTTTATTTCCCATTGTCCCCTCCTTTTATTTAAAATGCTTCGGCTGATTTTTTTACTGTGCTGTAGATGTAGAGGAAGCTGGTGTGGTCGCTACCTCTTTCGATTTGATATCCTTGATGGTTTGCCGGCTATCAAAATGGATTTGAACCGTTTGAGAATCCGATAATCGATAGGTAAAGGAAGGCGCTTCCCCGTAACCTAAAAGCCCAGATACATATATTTCATCCGGAATCCCTACCGTATTGAGTAGGTCTAAATAAGGCATTCCGACCTTGATAGTGGCAAAATCGTCCTTCGTCAAGCCCCCATTCTTATTCGCAAATCGGTCACTTTTTAAGTGTTTCAAACTTAAAAGAGAGATCCTGTAAAAGGCACCTGTTTTTTCAAGAAGAACCTTCCCATCTGCATCCTTTGATTGGTAATCTAATGTCAGCAAAAAGGGACTGGAACTGCTATCACTATAGGTTGCTTCCCCACTCCTCGCTTTACCTAATGCTGCAACGACATCTTGTGGGTCTACCGTCCCAAAAGAGGTCTTTTCTTCTTCCACTGCAAAATTAGGAATGAGAGACATGGCCTTTTCATAGGTTGGCTGAAATTGAAATTCATTAGCTGAGGCGATATAAGAACTATTTTCACTGGTCAGATATTCCGTTCTGATACCATCACGTGATAAACCACTGATCCCCTCACTCGAAGAAGTTGAAGAAGAGCTTTTATTAACTTTGTTTTGAAGCACAAACACAAAAGCCATAAACAAGGCGAACCACCCAAAAAATCGCAAAAGCGAACCAATCCCCTCTTTTGAGGAAGAAGTGGAAGACTCCATTGTATCTGAATGGCTTCTAGTATCCTGATGATTGTCCATCCCTATTGAAGCCAGGTCAGCTTCTGAAATCAAGCGGCTCCCACCCTGGTGAGAGGAAGCTGCCTTGATGTCTGTCCGTTGATCGTCCAATGATGTCTCCTTTCTTATACCAACACCAATTTCTTGGCTTTTTTCTTGAATTCCATCACCACTTCTGGCTGCCCTGGCACCTGGTAAGTCGCGCGATAGCCCAGTCCGCCATCTGGCATTTCCCCCCAGACCAAGCGTTGAGGATTTCCTAGTTGCTGAATAAGCTGGGCGAATTCTGTACCTTTTTTCTCTTTTTCAGTAGTGATTTCTTTCTCACTGCTTGTCTTCTCTTTTGCGTCCAACAAATTCGTCGCATCCACCATCGTCAAGCGATACCCCTGGTCTTTTTCCTGTTCAAACCACAAGGTTACACTTTTCTTTCCCTGATCGGTTTGCTTAGCTGCATAAGTCAAGACAAGAACGGTTTTATCTCCTTGAGCTGTCTTTATATACTTAACTTTTTGGGCTTTTCCCCATTCCGTCACAACTGTTTCCAAGCGGGTTCCTGGTTGCTGACTCTGCTTGAGACGAACTTTTAAATTCGCCACAGATTCGATGGTCCATTTAAACTGTTTGATTTCTTGTTCCTTGCTGACCAAATTCTTGTAATCCTTTGGCTGGAAATGAGTCAGTGTTTGGTCCTCCTTGGTATCAGTTCCCTGCTCCTGCACCTGGATGCTTGCAATCGCAAGTAAGAGCCCTAAAACAAAACACAAAAACGGCAGCAAGAGTTCTTTTCGATTCTTTTTCATCCATTCGATCATCTGCTTCACCCCTTCTTCGTCAAACGATACTGACCACTCTGGTCACGTTCAAAGGTTAAAGAGACCAGTCCATCTGTCACCTGATAAGACAGGGCTAGGACTTGCTTGTCCTTTTCAGAGGTCAAACTAAGAGAATTGGGAAGACCTGATTTTTTCAAGACATCTTCTACTGCTGTCCCCTTTTCCTTTTTTCCATCTAGCGTCTGATAGCCTGTAAAATCTGCCAGTTTTAAGTTCTTTTTGCTCTGATAGTGAGCCGACTTGGGCGCAAAGCCTTGAATCGAGCTCAAATAAAAGGTATCATCCTGCTTTTGAAATTCTATGGTATAAGGATGAATCCCCTGCACAGGAGTCCCATAGCCTAGCTGGACTTGCGCTCCAAAACTCGTATCTTCTTGTGTAAAACTCGCTGCTTTTCCAAATTTTTTGACGAATGCAGACAAAGTCACCCAATTTTTTTGTGTCTTTCCTTCTCCCCTAGCAAGGTCCAATGACAACAAGTCTTCTAAAGCCGGCTCTTTGGAAGAAGACGCAACAAATTGCTGGCTGTCTTCTTGCATGCGAGACAAACTCAATAAGCGACCTTTGGGCAAGGTTTTCACTGGATGAATCATAAAAACAAAGCAAGCACCAACCATAAAAGCCAGCAAAGCACTTGCAGCTTTTTGGAGGATCCGCTTATGATGTTCTATCCACTGTTTCATTTCTTCCATCCTTCATGCTCTTTCTATTCAAACTCTTTCTATTGTATAGAAAATTAGCGTATTTGTCTCGTCTTATCCCAAAAAAGAGGCGCTTGCCTCTTTCTTTTATTCATTGATTTAGTAACTGTCTTTACTACTTAAGAGGAAATCTCCATTTTCTTGACGAATAAAGGTCAAATCTACATAGTCCCCGTTTTTCTTTTGGAAGTCCATGACCAATTCTATTTCGTCTGAATCATCAGATGAACTCACCGTCAGATTGACTGCATCACCGTATTTTTCTAAAAGCTCTTTGTAAGAGGTCCCTCCAGCACCGGTCTCACTATTTCCAACTTTGAATCCATCTGCAAAGTTGTCCTCAACCGTAAGATTTTTCCCAAATTGATTAAATTCAAATTTGACAAGCTGGAATTCTTTCCCTTTCTTAGAGTAGGTCGCTTTGACCTCTTTATTATAAGAGTTATCATCCCAGAACAATTTCAATTCTCCACTTTCAAATTGAACGGAGCTTGCTTTCCCATAAGCATCGACCATTTCCTCAGGAGTCTCCCCAGAATCCTTTCCGGTCAAAAACTGAAGTTGCTCGATATCAGATTGTTCCCAGCTAAAATTGGCTTCCGCGTCTTCTGCGGTCAATTGCTCCAAATCGATATTGGAAGAAGAACCAGACCGGTTACCTGACCAAGAAGTCTGCTTTCTAGATGATGACGTGCTAGGGCTAGCATGACCAATTAAATAGCCACTGACTCCACCGATGAGGAGACCCACTAAAATCCCAAGGGCAAAACGAATAGCCTTCTTGTCAGCAGTATCCATCGGTCTTCCAACAGGAGAAAGAGGAGCTTGTGGAATAGGTGTCTCAGGAACAGGCACTGTTTGTGGACCAACTGGTTCAGCTGCCATGTTTTGAGGAGCTTGTGGCGCAGGCTGGAATGGAGGAGTCGGTTGGGGAGCAGCAGGCACTACTGCGTCTTCTTCAACAGTCGTTTCATCCACTTTTGGGAGCTCTACCGTTTCTGAAATAACTGGCTCGTTTGCTTCTTCCATTGCTTTCGTCTCCGTCGCTGAAAGGCCACTAACTTCTGGAACGACCAAGTCTT
This sequence comes from uncultured Streptococcus sp., assembly GCA_934215455.1. GTDB lineage: Bacteria > Bacillota > Bacilli > Lactobacillales > Streptococcaceae > Streptococcus. The sequence continues at coordinate 2,272 of CAKPZX010000030.1, read as the reverse complement.
CGGCTTCTTCTTTTGGGACAAAGGCTGGCGCAGCCACATCAAATTGAGGCGCACCTTCTAAGGGCGTCTGTTTCATAAATTGTTCTTGATCTTTCTCGGACATTTCGAATTCTCCTTTTTATTCTTCTCTTCTACTATAACATAAAACCAAGCAAGGACCAACTCCTGTCTTGATAGACTAAAAAAGATCGGAGAGATATCCGACCTTTTAGAAGCTTATCTTAAAATTTCTTGCGAAGGGAGACAATAGCAATCAGTTAACCATATGATTGAGAAACATAACTAGATCGTGTTTTTATAATTGATTCTAGGGGACAAAAATATGAGTTTGTTTAGCAAGTAAAAAAACGACCTCTTGCGAGATCGTTTTGTCTATTGATTAAAGACGAGCGTTGAGTTCTGCTCCAAGTTCTTCAAATCCTGGTTTACCAAGAAGGGCAAACATATTTTTCTTGTAGGCTTCAACACCTGGTTGGTCAAATGGGTTGATCGCGTTCAAGTAACCTGAAAGGGCGATGGCCAATTCGAAGAAGTAGATGGCATAACCAAGAGTGAAGGCATCTTGCTCAGGAAGTGTTACGTACATGTTTGGCACGTCACCGTCTGTGTGGGCAAGAAGAACTCCGTCAGTTGCTTTTTTGTTTACGAAGTCAACGTCTTTCCCTTGAAGGTAACCAAGTCCGTCAAGGTCTTCTTCCAATGTAGGGATGATCACGTTCTTACGTGGTTTGTCCACACGGACAACTGTTTCAAACATGATACGAGTTCCTTCTTGGATAAATTGACCCAATGAGTGCAAGTCTGTTGAGAAGTTAGCTGAAGTTGGGTAGATCCCTTTTTGGTCTTTCCCTTCTGACTCACCAGCCAATTGTTTCCACCATTCTGAGAAGTATTGAAGTGATGGCTCGTAGTTTACCAAGATTTCAGTTGCATAACCTTTACGGTAAAGGATGTTACGAACAGCTGCGTATTGGTAAGCTTCGTTTTCTGAAAGTTTGTCTGAAGTGTAGTCTTTACGGGCTGCATTCGCACCTTCCATAAGGGCTTTGATATCAGCACCTGATGCAGCAATTGGAAGCAATCCAACTGGTGTCAAGACTGAGAAGCGTCCACCGATATCATCTGGAACTACAAATGTTTCCCAACCATTGGCATCTGCTTCCACTTTTACAGCACCTTTGGCACGGTCAGTTGTCGCGTAGATCCGTTTGTTAGCTTCCTCTTGACCATATTTCTTCACCAAGAGTTCTTTGAAGACACGGAAAGCGATCGCTGGTTCAGTTGTTGTACCTGATTTAGAAATCACGTTGACTGAGAAATCTTTATCTGAAACATACTCTACCAAGTCAGCAAGGTAAGTAGATGAGATGGAGTTTCCAGCATAAAGGATTTGTGGAGCTTTGCGTTCTTCTTTTGTTTGCAAGTTTGCAAAGTGGTGGTTCAAGAAGTCAATGGCAGCTTTCGCTCCAAGGTATGATCCACCGATACCGATCACGACCAAAACATCGCTGTCTGCTTTGATTTGTTCAGCAGCTTTCAAGATGCGGTCAAATTCTTCACGGTCATAATTTTCAGGAAGGTCCAACCAACCTAGGAAGTCACTACCAGCACCTGTTCCTTTACGGATCAATTCATCAGCTGCAGTCACTTGTGGTTGCATATATTCCACTTCATGTGGGGCAACAAATTTACCCAAAACTTTTGAGTAGTCAAATTTAATATGAGACATGTTATTCCTCCAAAATTTCTTCTTCTCTATGATATCGCTTTACAGAAATTTTATCAAGGGAAACCACCCTATAAAACGTTTTCATTTACTAATTTTTTTATTTTCACAAATCAAGCAACGACGCAATAGCAATCGTTTGCATATTTGCACTATTTTTGACTAGAAAATCCAAAAAAAGAAGCTTCTCACGAAACTCTATTTTTTCTCTTTTATTCTTTGAATATAAACATGACTCTGGTAAGTGATAGCCCTCACGTCGCTTTGCTCCTCAGGATCAATATCTCTAAGCTCGGTTGCGCCTTACAGGATAATTTCATTTCACGCTATAGCCCTCACGTCGCTTTGCTCCTCAGGATCAATATCTCTAAGTTCGGTTGCGCCTTACAGGCTAATTTCATGTTACGCTATAGCCCTCACGTCGCTTTGCTCCTCAGGATCAATATCTCTAAGCTCGGTTGCGCCTTATAGGCTTACCTCACTAAGAGCTATAGAAAAAGAGCACACAGTTCACTTCGCTTAGGGCTGCTGGATTCCTCCCCTGAC